>CASECI010000012.1 GCA_949286465.1 uncultured Alphaproteobacteria bacterium
GCTATTATGGTTCAAGATGAGAATGTATTTTATATATCTGTAGACGATGTTCCTAAACGTGTTTGTTCTTTAACCTTAGATATGGTTGAAGAACCTATGATTGTGACTGTAAATAATGTTTCTTATACAGGAAGTGATATATGTGATGCTGATACCAATCAAATGCTCTTCTATTATAACAAATATATGGGCGATGTTGATAATACATGTATCCCTGCTTGTCCAAGTGGAGAGACCTGTTGTGGAGGTGTTTGTAAACAGATAGAAACCCCCTGTGGCAGTGATGGGTGTTTAGATTGTGGTAGTAAATACTGTACGAACAGTAATACGTGTTGTGACAATCCGAATGCGACGAAGTGTGGAAGCAATGATTGTTGTGAAGGGAACTGTTGTAATGGGACTTGTTGCCCCAGTGGACAAGTATGTGGTTCCGATGGCAATTGTGCATGCCCAAATGATATGGTATTAAACCCTGAAACAGGATTATGTCAATGTCCTGAAAATTATACATTATGTCAAGATAGTTGTTATCCGCCTTGTGAAAATGACCAAGTATGGCAAGGGGAAATTTGTCAGTGTGTTTGTAAGGGATTGAAAGAATATGATGAAGAATTAAAAAAATGTGTTTGTAAAAATTTACCGACTGGAGGCAATCCAGATACGTGTGAATGTGATGAGGGGTATGATTTAGTAAATGGAGCATGTGTTGAAGAATGTCCAGCTTCGATAGGGATGACAGGATTGAGAAATCTTGACGGTCAATGTTTGTGTGATACTTCTTTAGGTTATGAGGAAATTTCAATTGAAAATACATGGTGTAACTGTGATAACAGTCGTTATTATTGGAATAAGCCGGATGGTTCATGTATGACATGTGTTCAAACGACCAAAGAATGGGCTAGATTTCAGTTTGGAGATTCTTCCATGGTTAATAGAACAGATCCTTCAAAAGAAAATTACTTAGTTCCGGTTAGAGAGGTAGATTCAGAATCCGTTGATGAAGAAGGTTGGTATTGTGGTTTTCATAAAGTAGGAACAGCTGGTCAACGTTATTATTATAATCCTTCAACACAAGAGTATTGTGAAGCGATGGAAATATTAAAAAAAGATGCTTCCGGGAATTTTTATTGTTCATCAGATTGCGGAGATTCTTCTTCTACAAAGCAAGAGGGTGATAGAGGAGGGACATGGGGAAGCTGTGGTTGTGGAGGATATTTATTGTGGGTTAATAATAGATGTACAAGTTTATGTGAGGATGAGTATACGAAGTATGACGTGGATTGCGTAAAATGTAAAATAAATCAAATTAGTTATGATAAAAAAACGTGTCAAACCGGTGCTCCGTTATGTGCTGATTACCTTGGGTTAGATGAGACAGAAGTTGGATGGCTCTATGGTACTTGGTTGTTCAATACTCCATCTTCTTGTCATGTATCTAGTGGATATAGTACACAATCTTCTTCTGGAGAATGTGCATGGTATTTCGGATGTTATAAATTTGAAGGTACTTTACCTAGTTGTAATTATAATGATAAAATAACATCTGATTGTACTTGTCCAACAGGAGGAAAAGAAGGTGAGTATTGTTGTTCTTCTGCACAAATAAAAACAGAACAAGGTTGCCAATCATGTACAGGTAATACAGTTCCTAATGCAGAGCAAACGCAATGTATTCCTTGTTTGGAAAATGAGATTCCTACAGCAGATCGGGCAACATGTCAGCAATGCCCAGAAGGACAAATTCCGAATATAACAAATACAAAATGTTATCCATGTCCAGATGGAAAATATCCGGACTCTTCTGGAACCGCATGTATTTAATGAGTGTGTTCTTTTATTTTTTGAAAAATATTTTCAAACATTTTTTGTGTGAGAACACCTGTGTTAGTATTGTATCGTGAACAATGATAACTATCAATGAGTGTTAGACCATTAGGCAAAGTATAAACAGAACCGTGTGCAAATTTATAAGCACTTTTTCTATAACCTAAAGCCATTAAAATAGCTGAATGAGCAACTGTTCCTAGAGCCATGATAATCTTTAAGTGAGGTAAAGCTTTAATTTGTTCTTGCAGTAATAAATTACAATTTCTGATTTCCTCAGGAGTCACTTTGTTTTGAGGAGGCACACAACGAACAGCATTCGTTATCATTACTTTTTTTAACTGAAGCCCATCGTTTGGATCTGCTTTATATTGACCTGTAGCCCACCCAAATTTAATAAGAGTCGGGTATAATAAATCTCCAGCATAGTCTTTTGTAAAAGGGCGTCCCGTTTGATTTGCTCCCTTTAATCCTGGAGCAAGTCCAACAATAAGTAATTGAGCATCATTATCTCCGAATGAAGGAACAGGTGCGTTGAAAAAAGAAGGATACTTTTTTTTATTTTCTTCAATAAATGCAGCTAAGCGAGAGCACTTTGTACAAGTCATGATAAATTCCTTGAATGTTTTTAAAATCAAATTTATTATAAAGCATACAAATTCTTTTTCAAGGGAGTAGAAGATGTCCAAAATATTAATCGTAGAAGACAACGAGATGAATATGCGTTTGTTTTCGGATTTATTGAAAGCAAAAGGATATGATGTCGTTCAATGCTTGGAAGGACGTAAGGCTCTTGAAATTGCTAAGAACGAAAGACCTGATCTGATCTTAATGGATATTCAAATGCCAGAAATTTCGGGCCTAGAAGTGACAGCTCTTATTCGGCAAGAGCCTGAGATAAAAGACACAAAAATAATAGCCGTGACAGCTTTTGCGATGAAGGGCGATGAACAAAAGATTATAGATGGCGGTTGTAATGGATACATTGCAAAGCCTATCTCTGTCGCAGATTTTTTAAATACCGTTGCTAGTTTTCTACAGCAGTAAGTCTTACAATCCTTGTTCTAAGAAACTATTGATGCGGTTTGCAAATCCTGCGGGATCTTTTAAGGGCTCTCCCTCTATCGAACGAGCTTGATCATATAAAATCCAAATAGCATCTTGAACTTTCTGCATATCCTTTTTATCAAATATACTTTGAGCTAATTTCTTAATTACAGGGTGACGCGGATTAATCTCTAAAATTCTTGAGCTGGAAAAGGCTTGCTGTTGGCCATGCATTTTCATTAAACGTTCTAAATGGATGCTCATTTGGCCTTGTCCTGCAATAAGAGCAACAGGGCTCTTATTAAGGCGGTCTGTTATAACAACATCACATACCTCATCCTTTAAAAGCTCTTTACATTTTGCAATAAGAACTTTTTGTAAGGATTCTTCAATTGCTTCACCGGATAATTCTTCAATAGACTTAATGTTATTGATATCAGAATCAGGATGTGTAATAGATTTGATAGAATAACCTTCATAGCTCATGTAAACTTGAGGCCAAAATTCATCAATTGGATCTGTTAATAAAAGAACCTCTATCCCTCGAGATGTAAAGCCTTCTAATTGAGGATTATTTCGTAAAATAGATAAATCGTCTCCTGTTATATAATAAATATTTTTTTGCTCTTTGGGCATACGAGCAACATATTCAGCAAAACTTGTTAATTGTTCTGATTTCGTTGAATGGAAGCGGCAAAGAGAAGCAATATCTTTTTCGTGTTCACGATCTTCATAGAGACCTTCCTTGAATACAATACCAAAGTTATCCCAGAATTTTTCATAGTCTTCTTTTTGTTCAGAACGCTTCTTAAGTTCAGTCAATAACCTCTTAATAATTCCTTTTTTGATTTTAGCTAATACAGGAGTATGTTGAAGCATTTCACGGCTAACGTTTAAAGGTAATTCCGTTGTATCAATAACACCTCGAATAAAACGTAAAAAATGAGGAAGTAGTTCTTCTACTTCGTTAGAAATGAAAACTTTATTAACATATAAATTTAATGTTTCTTTTTGGTCAGGTTGAAATAAATTGATGGGGGGTGTCCCCGGAATGAAAAGCAATCCTGTATATTCAATGACACCTTCTGCTTTAAAATGAACAGTCATCCATGGTTCATCAAAGTTATGAGTGATGTGTCGATAAAAATCGCGATATTGTTCTTCAGTAATTTCTGATTTAGGACGCGTCCATAATGCAGAAGCAGTATTAATTATTTCTTTTTTCCCACTTATATCAAGGGCTATAGGAATAGAAATATGATCTGAATACTGACGAACAATTGTCCGTAAACGGATCGGATCTACATATTCTTCAAATCCTTTCTTTAAGTGAAGTGTGATGGAGGTGCCGTTAGGGGCATTATTAGTTTCATTTAAAGTAAAAGTACCTTTTCCATCAGATTCCCAGATCCAACCTTTTTCTTCTCCGGCTTTTTTAGTTAAAACTGTAACTTTATCAGCAACCATAAAAGCAGAATAAAAACCAACGCCGAATTGTCCAATTAAATTGATGTCTTTTTGATTGTCTCCTGTTAAGTTTTTAACAAATTCAGCTGACCCAGAGTGAGCAATTGTTCCTAAATGATGAATGAGATCTTCTTTATTCATTCCAATCCCGTTGTCTTGAATTGTTAACTCGTTTTTTTCTTTGTCAGGTTTTAGGATAATTTCAAAACTTCTTCCTTTTGCGAGCTCAGGATGAAGAAGTGCTGAGTAGCGTAGTTTATCGCAGGCGTCAGCAGCATTGGAAATAAGCTCTCTTAAAAAGATTTCATTATGAGAATACAAAGAATTAACAACAATATCTAGAACTTTGCTTACATCAGCTTGGAAAGAAAGTTTTTCTTCAGTCATAACCATGTCCTTTTCTATTAAAATCTACTTTTGTCTATCATTATATGAGAAATAGTTTGAAAAAAATCAAGATTATTTGAAAATGAACTTGTTTTTTGTGTAAAAAAAGTTTATAAAGTAGCAGTCAAATTTTGAAAAGGAGTAAAAATATGCCTTCAGTAGTAAAAGATTCTTGCGTTTTATGCAAAAGTTGTGTTGAAGTTTGCCCAGTGGATGCATTCCATGAAGGTGATACTCAAGTTGTTGTAGATCCAGATACATGCATTGATTGCGGTATTTGTATTAGTGAGTGTCCTCAGAATGCAATTAGCCCAGATAGCGAAGCTGATGAAAAATGGGTTGCATTTAACGCAGAAAAAGCAAAAGAGTGGCCTGCAGCTACAAAATAGTTATTTTTGAAAACCGGCTCTTATTTTAAGTGCCGGTTTTTTTGTCTTCACAAATCGTTTTTTTTGTGCTAAGATGAAAGCCAAAGTTAAGGAAAAGAGAAGGTTAAATGTCAAAAGAATATCGTTTTAATCCAGGTGATTTTGTTGTTTATCCGACCCATGGTGTTGGTAAAGTCTTAGATATTACTCAGGATGAAGTCGGGGGACAAACACTCGACTTAATAGCAGTCAGTTTTGATAAAGATCGTATGACAATGCGAATTCCTATGACGCAAATGGGAAAAACTGGGTTGCGTCCTTTGTCTTCTAAGGAGATGATGAAAACTGCTTTAACAAATCTTAAGGGAAAACCTAAAATTAAAAAGACTATGTGGAGTAGACGTAGCCAAGAGTATGATGCTAAAATTAATTCTGGGGATCCCTGCTTAATTGCAGAAGTTGTGCGTGACTTACATAAGCCTGCTGATAAAGGTGAGCAATCTTATAGCGAACGTCAAGTGTTCGAGCAAGCTTTTGACAGATTAGCACATGAATATGCAGCGTGTGAAAACATCGGAATTGATGAAGCATCCTCCAAGTTAAAAAATATTTTAGATGGTGAGTAAATCATTTTTTAAGTAAAAAGAACCGCTCTGTTTAGGGCGGTTCTTTTATGTTTTTTTCAGAACATTTTTCTCTTGACAAAATCTGGGGAGTTGGGGGTAAACTAACAGGAAATTACTCGGTTTTATACTTAAAGGGAGGAATGTAATATGATTAAAAATCATGCCAAGCAACATGGTCGTAGTATGCTAGAGGTGCTAGGAGTGCTAGCAATTATAGGCGTATTAAGCATAACAGCATTAGTAGGTTTTACCTATGCGATGAACAAGCATCGAGCGAATGAGACGATATACGATGTGATGTTGCGCGGTACAAATGTTCCGATGATAGAAGAGAACTATTATAGTAAGCCTTCAGGGTATGAGATTTTATTTCCCGGTTTAGGACAGAATAGTGGTCGTCAAGGAGTATACTATCCCATGTCGACGAAGAAGGATAGTGGCAGTTCATATTATGTAGAGGCGACTGGGGTCAGCTATCGCGTATGTGAACTCATCTTAAAGATGGAGCCAACGGACATAGACCAGATAGTAGTGAATAATTCCGTTTTTCAAGGGGACAGTGATATATGCGGGAATAGTGATGGTTTAGCGATGAGGTTCTGTTTTGGCAGTGATGGGACGATATGTAATGGGACGGGTACCGGTGGTGGCACTAGCTCAGGGGACACAGGTTCAGGAGGAGACAGTAGTTCAGGAAGTGGTTCGGAAAGCGGAAGCGATAGTGGCTCAAGTTGTAATCCCGCATGTGATAGTTGTTCAGTTTGCGTAGATGGACACTGTGAAGTTAGTCCATGTCCTATTCCTTCTTGTCCAGAGGGGCAACAATCGACAGGTACAGATTCATGTGGATGTATCATAGGATGTGAAGATATTTGTCCAGAAGTAACATGTGATATTTCAGCATGTCAAGAAGAATATATTGATGCAGAAACAAATTGTCCGATGTGTCGAGATATTTGTTTTGATACGCCTTGTTCAATGTGTGATGGGGAAGGAAAATGTATCGTTGATGAAGCATGTTGTTTAAATGCTGGAGGAGAGTTAGGAACGACAATATCGAATGAATTGTGCTGTACAATCAACCCTGGATGTGCTTCTTGTGGAGACTTAAGTTCAGGTTCTAAAACAAGTGCATCTTGTGAAGCAGGGGATACTTTCTCTGTACAACCGATTATTGTTAGTGAACCTAATTTAGGACACATTTGTTGCGGTCAGTGTGGAAGAGACAATATTGCGCCTCAGGCATTTTGGAATGGGTCATCAAATCAATGTTGTTATGGTGATGTTGCACTTATGTATACAAATGGTCAGTATGGGTGTTGTTCCGCAGATTCTGAAACCCCTCAAGCTACTTTAGTTGAAGGCTCTCAGTCTGATGATGGATTAGGTTTATATACATGTTGTAAAAAAGGAGAGACGGCATATCGGCGTCCTTTCGGAATGACGAGTTGTTGTAATGGAGAGGCTTTTTATTTTGGTGAAACTATCGGAGGTGGATGCTGTTTAGACGGAACCGTTGGGATGCTTGCGGCAAATGCTCCTACCGCTGGTGCTGGGTGTTGTCTTCCCAATCAGACACTGATTACAGCAGGCGGAAGTGGAGGACGTTGGGAACCTCAGTGTTGTGATAAGGATATGTGGGGATATCGCAGTGGAGATACTGCTAGCTGTTGTTCATGGGGTGCTCAAACAATAATAGAAAATTGTTGTCCTAAATTAAATGGTATCCCTATAACTAATGCAGAAGGAAAATATATTGATTGTTGTCAAACCGATAATATTGGTCAAGGAATGGAAAACCTTTTCTGTTGTGATGGAGGAACTCTTTATTATCCAGATCCTGAACTGCCTTTCCAAGAATGTTGTCCTGAAGGGAAAACTGTAAAAAATAATGGTGGTTGTGATTCTTGGGAAGATGGTGTTTGTATTATGGAGTTTTGGGTCTATTGGTGTGAATAGTTCTTTTTATTAAGACTCTGTTTATTTTTACAGATAAATAAAAATTAATTCTTTCTTTTTCAAAGAATTGAATTACAATACCATTTATGACAGTACAAAAAGACATTTTTGCAATTATTCCTGAAAAAAAACGTGTTTGGATTATTTCTTCTCCAGCCGGGGATGCTATTCGTCTCAGATTCCTGCATAAAAAAATAGCAACAGAATTTAAG
>CASECI010000013.1 GCA_949286465.1 uncultured Alphaproteobacteria bacterium
TGCGGCAGCTTATCAAAAGTGATTTGTTCGTTTGCCATACGTACTCGTTTTTAATTGTTCGCTGGCAAAGGAAATTGGTGTTTTGATGGTGGAAAACATCACCGGAATATAACTGTGAGATAACTTTTGGTGGTGATTATAGAATATATTGTGAGATTTTTCATACCTTTGCGATTGTATTAGATCTTTGACAGACTGACGAAGGCTTTGGAAACTAAAATTATGCTAAAACCTAAAGCGAATTATCGCACCAAGTCATTGGTAAAATGTGGCGGATACAGTTTTGGAACACGGCGGAATGGAAGACAAGAACATCTAATATAGTTTGTTTGTCTGCTGTTTTATATTGTCTGATTGAACATGCCATGTCTGCTTCATTAAATTGAGTGTTAAATTTTTTAGCACGTGAAAATAGAGAGTACAATGGAAACAATGTCTAAGCATATTTTAGTTAGGCCATATTGATTTTAGCACGTGGCAATATTGCCCGAACTAAAAAATTATGCTTATGGCTAAGAAAAAGAAAAAGCCTTCAAAGAGAGGGAAGAAGGCTAACAAAGTTTCCCTCCATTGTTCTCCAATGATTGTAACACAGGAGAAGAAGATTAAAAAGTGGACAAAATGGATTAAAGCTATTGTCATACTTTTAAAAGCACTAATTCAATTATCAATTACAATGAGACCTTTGATAGAATGGTGCAAATCTTTTTTTGAATTGTTATAATCAGCTCTCTAATTTCTTTTTTTCTGATGATAACAAGCGAAAAGCATTTATTATATATTTTAGGTGTTAACAAAGAGCAGTTAGATTACTTGTTGGCACATATAGAAGATTACTATTATTCTTTTGAAAGAGTAAAACTCAATAAGTTTACAGGTAAACCAAAGAAGAATAGTAATGGAGAAATTGCAACTAGACAAATTAATTCATCTAAAGGAAAACTAAAAGAGGTTCAAGCTCGTCTATATGATTTTATGTCAAAACAAGTTGAAATGCCTCAATATGTTTATGGTGGTGTTCAAGGGAAAAATAATGTGCGTAATGCTCGTTTTCATCAAGGGAATAAATATATCTTTACAACTGACTTAAAATCATTTTTTCCATCAATTTCTCATAAGCAAGTTTTTCAAATGTTTCTCCGAGAGGGGTGTACGCCTACTATAGCAAGAATATTAACCAAACTAACAACACTTAAATATCAAGTACCGCAGGGTATTCCAACATCAACATTTATTGCTAATATGGTTTTTAAACCTACAGGTTTGGAAATTGATCAGTTAGCAAAGGCGCATCATATTAAATTTTCAATGTTTGTTGATGATATTACATTGTCATCTAAATCAGACTTCAAAAATTTAATCCCAGATTTTCTTTCTATCATTAAAAAGAGCGGGTTCAGAATTAGTCATAAAAAGACTCATTATCAAACTAAAAATCCAATTATAACAGGCGTTATATGTCAAAACAACAGACTTCTCGCTCCTTTAGGCTACAAAAAGAAAATCGCAATATTATCAAAATATCCAATAGAGAAGTCTATAAAAAATAAATTGCAAGGAATAAATGCTTATTTGTCAACAATTAAAAATGTAAATCGATCCCTATAATTATAGTACTCCTTGTGTAAATGTATTACTATATATTTAACAGTTTACGATATTCCCTTATCTAACTTAATGTAGCACGCAGATTCTGTATGTGACATTTTACGTTCAATCGTTGAGATCTCCAAGTCACGAAGGGTATGGACAAAAACATTCTTGATGAATGTGGCTGTGTGAATGCGCTTTTTGCTGAACGCTTTACCAATATTCCATCCAAAGTGCATTATATCAATGCTTTTAAGTTGTGAGTCAACCTTTACAGGCGAAATCTTTTGTAAGGTATCGCTTGAACTATATTCTACGATGTATGCACATAAACGGTTGAGATCTTCTTCACTCATATAGGCGACCATTGTTTGCTTCGTATAGCTAATGACCTTTTCCAATTTGGTTTGAATAGCACGATTCTTTTTTGCGATAGATTTGGTTCGCATAACTTCATATTCTGAAGGTTCAGAGATTGTTTCTTCAGCGGTAGGAGCAGACTCAA
>CASECI010000014.1 GCA_949286465.1 uncultured Alphaproteobacteria bacterium
TGCTGAAAAAATCGGTTTTTCAAAAAATCATCTCTCCAATATTGAGCGCGGAAAATACATCCCGACGACTTCGTTTATCTTTGCTATTTGCAATGTACTCGGTGAAACGCCTGACTACTACCTCATAGGAAAAATTTCTGAAGAAACAAATAAAATCAGCAGCTTACTTCAAACGCTCCCTAACCATGAGCAGCTTATTATCCTGAAACTTATAGAAGTTTATATTGATGAAAAGTCAAAAACCTATTTTTGATATTGCTGACCCGTTTGTTTAAAAATTGAATCTGTTTTTAGCATTGCTTTAACGAACTATTCATGTTATAATTCCATTGGTGATTATATGAATATTCTAATCTGCGACGATGAACAAAAGTATCTTGATATTTTAACAACTTATATTCGTGACTATATGACTGCGAAAGCCGTCAATTTTACGATAGACGCTGTTTTGGATCCCCAAAAAATCATAAACAGCAAACAAATATATCAATTGGTTTTCCTTGATATCCAAATAAATGAGTTCAATGGAATTGAGCTATCTAAAATTTTAAAAGAGCGCAATAACAAAGTTGTCATCTTTTTCGTGACCGCCTATAACGGATATCAGGATGATGCCATGGATGTCCGGGCTTTCCGTTTCTTTGAAAAACCGATTATTCCTGAGCGGTTATATTCCGGTCTTGAAAAAGCAATGGAATACATTGATGAAACTTATTTCGATTTCTATTTATATACAAACAACGAGCACATTAAAATGCCAATTGACGATATTTGCTATGTTTTACGAGAGAATCGAAAAACCTTTGTTATTACCGTCAACGGTACTTTTCAAACAAAGGATTCTTTTGATGATTTAGCAAACAGGCTTCAATGCTCTTTTTTCTACAAAATACATAAATCTTTTATCATCAATCTACACTATGTTACCAAATACAAATATAACGAATTATATATCAACAATACGCGGATCCCAATTGCAAGCAGGCGGCAAGCAGACTTTCACAAATTTTGGTTTATGTATGTGAAAAGGAGATAAAGCATGATCATCAAAGTCTTATATTTCTTTACCTTTTTCTTTGAAATGCTCGTAGCCAACATTTTTTTTAGCGGAATCTTTCAAAGAAAAAAGTCTTTGCCTGCTACGATCGGTATCGGTGCCTGCATTTTCGAGATAGGAGCTCTTGTTAATGTTATTTTTGGCACTTCCATTGCTTTTAATGTTGTTTTTACTTATATTGCACTTTTTCTTTTTTCTTCTGTCTGTTTTGTCATCAAAAAATCGAAAGCTGCTTTTTATTCCGCTTTTTTGCTGGCGCTTTCCTCCACCGTGGAAGCCGGTATTATTTTTATTCTTTCTTCTTTATCAAAAAACTATTTAATGATAAGTGAAACAGACACGCTTTTAATGATGACGGAAGCCATTATCAGCAAGTTGTTATACTTTTTGGCTACGATCATCATTTTGCGGTTTATGAAGAATGTCAAAGAGCAAATTAAAATCCCCATCGTTTTCTATTTTTTCCCGCTGATTTCATCCTGCTCCATCATTTCCTTTTGGTATATTTGCGCTACCCAATATATTGTATACAGAAATCAAATGGTTTTGGCGGTCATCAGCTTTATGCTTTTTATTACCACGATAATTTTATTCTTTTCTTTTCAATTGTACGCGCAAAACGAAACAACCATCCGTCTGCTGCAACAGCAACAAAATAAAATTGAAACGGACATTCAGTATTACAACATCTTGGAAAAGCAAAATAATGACTTGCGAATTTATGCACACGATGCAAAAAAACATTTGAATATTATTCGCAGTCTGAATGCCAATCCAGAGATCGATACCTATATCAAAGAAATGGAACAAAATCTTGAAACCTACAGCAGAGTCAGCCATAGCGGCAATCGATATTTGGATGTCATTCTTGATAAATACTTAACAGAATGTATTCTTTATGACATTGATTTTCAATACGATGTAGGCAGCAATAACCTGACAGGTATTGAGCAATACGATATTGTAACCATTCTTGGCAATCTATTAGACAACGCAGTCGAAGGCGCTTTAAGATCCAAAGACAAACACATTACATTTGAAACCGATTTCAGAAATAATTATTCGGTCATTATTATCTCCAATTCATGTGATATTTCACCGCAATACGATGAAGAAAAAAATCTGATAACGACAAAGGAACAGAAAAACATTCATGGAATCGGAATAAAAAGCGTGAAAAAGGCTGTGAAAAAACTGGACGGAGCAATGGATATTGAATACGACGAACAAAAAAGACAGTTTACTGTCACGGTGATCCTTGAGAACAA
>CASECI010000015.1 GCA_949286465.1 uncultured Alphaproteobacteria bacterium
GATAGCTGTTCAGGAGAGAGTTGTTGTGCATTGACGGGTCCAGACGATGTATGTGGTAATCCAACGAAAGAGATAGGGACAATAAGCACAGTAACCCATTCAGATTTGAATAGTAATGGGTGTTGTGAGAGCACGACGGAAGAGAGTTGCTCATTAAATCCAATTACGCCACGTACGTGTACACCGACTTGTGAAGGCACATGCCAAGCGGATGGAACATGTGAAGTTGTATGTCCAGCGAATACATATGGAAAAGATTGTACACCATGTGGTAGTGGAGCAATATCTAATTCGGGAGATTCAGTCTGTACATGTGATACAGCGAATGGATTTAAAGGGACCTGGGTTGCGAATGCATCTAATCCAGAAGAGAATGGATGTACGAGTGGAAACACGTGTACGTCAAATGCTAACTGTAAAGCTAATGAATATTGCTCAGCATCTAATGCCGGAAAAGAGCCTCCTGCTGGAACATGTCAGTTAATATCTTCAGTTAATCCGCAATATGCTAATGGATATACATATTCAGTGAGAGGAATGGCGTTCTGGCAAGTTCAGAATTGGTGTACAGCTCAGGGATTAAAGCCTGTTTCACGAGCATACCTTGGGTGCCCAGATGCCAAATATAATGATACATGCAATACGCCAACAGCAGAAGCAGTTAAGAGCTTGTCTTCTTCCTTAGAAATATGGTTGGATAGTGATTTTGAAGTTTATTATAATGCCTACCGTCTCGGATATAATTATCTTATAAACTATACTGCTCAACCACAGGTCGGAGCTGCTGTTTGCTATCAATAAAAGTAAAAAGAGGAAGTTTAATGACTTCCTCTTTTTATAGAAGATAATTTAATAAACAGTAAGAAATTAGGGCGATAAATTTTCAGGCAATTTAAAGATTTCCTCTATGCCTAGATTCTTTTTAAGAATTTTTTTATTTAAGGATGATAAAAGATAAGCTCCGTTATGGAGCTTATCTTTATCCCTTTAATAAATCTTCTTCATGGAAATAATCAATTTTCATGGAACGTCGAACTTTTTGAAGAGTTTGAGCGGCGACAGTTCGAGCATTTTCAGATCCTTGCTTTAACATTTCATAAACACTAGATAAGTCTTTTTCAAATTCAGCACGACGCGTACGAATAGGTTCTAATTCTGCTTGAATAATATTATTTAAGAATTTTTTTATTTTAACGTCTCCTAGTCCACCTTTTTGGTAATGTTTTTTCAATTCATCTAAATTGGCATACTCTGGTAAAAAGGCTTGGAAGTGTTCATTTGTAGAAAAAGCATCTAAGTAGATAAAAACAGGATTATTTTCAACATGGCCAGGATCTTCAACGCGAAGATGAGTTGGATCCGTAAACATATTCATAATTTTATTTTTAATTTCATCAGCGGGGTCAGATAAGTAGATACAATTTCCAAGAGATTTACTCATTTTAGCTTTTCCATCTAAACCAGGAAGACGAGAACACATTTGATTCTCAGGAAGCATCGCTTTAGGTTCTACTAAAGTTTCCCCATAAATTGTATTAAAAGAACGAACAATTTCTCGAGCTTGCTCAATCATAGGAAGTTGGTCTTCTCCTACAGGAACAAGTGTTGCATTAAAAGCAGTTATATCAGCTGTTTGACTAATAGGATAGCAGAAAAAACCAACAGGGATACTTTTATCAAATTTTCTAAGTTGAATTTCACTTTTAACAGTTGGGTTACGTTGTAAGCGAGCAATTGTGACAAGATTCATATAATAAAACATAAGTTCTGTTAATTCAGAAACTTGAGACTGAATAAAAATCGTTGATTTAGAAGGGTCTAAACCACAAGCAAGATAATCTAATGCGACATTTAAAATACTTTTACGGATTTTATCTGGATTATCTGCATTGTCTGTTAGAGCTTGTGCATCAGCTATCATAATATAGATATCATTATATAAACCGGAGTTTTGTAATTCTACTCGTCTTTTTAAAGAGCCGACATAATGGCCTAAATGAAGCTTTCCTGTTGGGCGATCACCCGTTAAAATAATGTCTTTCATACTTTAATCCTTTTGTGAATAAATGTGTAATAAAAAATATAGAGGAGCAGTTAATAAGAGAATTTTCACCATCGATAGGTTTTATGAAAGGAAAAAGAATAAGTATTTAAAAGGGACATTTTATACTCCTGATTTAATTAGGATAATAAAAGTTGAATAATTGTCAAGAAAAAGCTTTCTTAATAGATTGTAAAATGAATGGATTTGATTTAAAGTAAAAACAAAGGAGAAAATATGGAACATATATGGGTAGCTTTTAGTTTGACATTATTAGCAGGTTTATCAACTGGGATAGGCTCTACAATTGCTTTTTTTACACGTAGAGTTAATACAAAATTTTTATCGGTGGCCTTAGGTTTTTCTGCAGGAGTTATGATTTATGTTTCTTTGGCGGAAATGTTGCCTACATCTCAAAAAGTTATTCAGTCTACTCTAGGGGGCTACTTTTCTTCTTTTATTAGTTTTTTTGCATTTTTTTTAGGGATTATTTTTATCGGTATTATAGATATGTATGTGCCTAATACAGAAAATCCTCATGAATTTCATAAGGATTCAAAAAGCTTAGACAACATTAAAAAGTCGCGGCATAATCATTCTTCACTCATGCGAATAGGAATTTTTACAGCATGTGCATTAGCCATTCATAATTTTCCGGAAGGTTTATCTACGTTTATTTCGGCTCTTTCTGAACCAACTATAGCATATTCAATAGCGATTGCAGTTGCTATCCATAATATACCGGAAGGAATTGCTGTTTCAGTTCCTATATACTATGCGACAGGGAGCAGGAAAAAAGCATTTGTTTATTCTTTTATGTCAGGGTTAGCAGAACCATTAGGAGCTGTTATCGGATATTTATTGTTACGTCCAATATTGAATGAAACAATGTTTGGAATCGTTTTTGCCTGGGTAAGTGGTATTATGGTTTATATATCCTTTGATGAACTTTTACCTGCAGCACGTGAGTACGGAGAACACCATTTAGCTATCTTCGGTTTATTTTCAGGAATGTTTATTATTGCATTAAGTCTTGCTTTGTCATGAAGTGTTATATAAAAGCCATTAAAATTAAAATCGTAAGTAAAAAAGGGGCTATAAATTGAAGAACAATTTTTAAGTAAGTTCTAAATACTCGGCTAGCGCGAGAACCTCTTCTAAAATTGCGCCATATAGGAATAAAACCAATCCACCCCATAAATAAACAACAGACAATCATAGTTAAAGATAAAGAAACAGAACCAGTTATCCAATCAAAGGCATCGAATAAATTTTTCCCCATAAGTTGAAAATGAATTTTTTTTGTTAGAGACAAAAGAGCAAGAACAAAGAAACAAATATTTAGAAAAGCCGTTAAAAGAGTAGCTTTATTTCGAGTTAATTTAAGTTTGTCTATGAATAAAGCTGTTAAGGGTTCGTAGATGGAAATTAAAGAGGTGAGAGCGGCGATAAATAGCAATAAATAGAATAAAAAAGCCCAAAGTTCTCCACCCCACATATTTGCAAATACATAAGGAAGAGTCATAAATGTTAAACCCGCGCCTGTTGTTGGCTCTAGATTAAAAGCAAAGACTGCAGGCAGAACGATTAATCCAGCCAATATAGAAACCATTAAATCTAAGCTAACAATCCAGCGGGCATCTTTTTTAAGATCATTTGTATTAGCAAGATAAGAGCCATATGTGAACATGACTCCCATACCTAAAGATAAAGAATAAAAAGATTGTCCGACAGCAGTCAATAAAACTTTTGAAAATAATTTAAAGTCTATCCCTTCAGAAGAAAAGCCAATCGCTGCCCAATTAGGAGATAAAAAGAAAGCTATTCCTTTTTCTGCGTTCGGGAGTACTAGAATTCGAATGAGCATGACTACTAACAAGATAAATAAAAGGGGCATTAAGTATAAAGCAACACGTTCAATTCCTTTTTTAACACCTTTAGAAATAATAAAAGCTGTTAAGAGAATACATAAAGTTCCAAGAAATAATTGAATTTCAAAGCTACTTATTAAATTATTGAATGTAGTTTGTTCATGGATATTTTTAGTAAAAAAGAATAAGTTCTGAAAAGATTCAAAAGTGTAAAATAATGTCCACCCTATAACAGTGACATAGACGCCACTAATAATAATAGCATTTAAAAGAGTTAACATTCCTCCTAAGAAGCCCCAAGTTGGAGAGATATTTTTTTGTGCTTGAGAAGCAATAGTTTGAAATCCATCTACAATATTTGTTTTAGCTGCTCTTCCGAAAGATAATTTACCAACGAGCATAAAATAGCCTAGCCCAAACACACAACATAAATAAACGATCAGAAAAGAACAGCCACCATTTTGTCCAACGAGATATGGAAAGCGCCATATATTACCTAAACCGATGGCGGAACCGGCCGTAGCTAAAATAAAACCTAAACGAGAACTCCAATGTGCTCGAGATGACATAACTTCCTCTCATTTTTAGTTGAATTGTATAAAACATTTTTTTTGATTTCAATATAAATGTGGTACAGAAAGTTTATGAATTTTAGGAAAAGATAAAAAAACGTCTTATTTTCAATAAGGTGCTTTTATGGTGGGTACAGAATTTTGAGATGAAACCCAATGAGGAGGGCAGACAGTAATCTGTACCAAATTATCGATTGGGATTGAAGAACCTAAAGCATGGCGATGGATAAAAAAACACTCTGCGAACAGAGTGTCTTTTAATGGTGGGTCCGGAGGGACTCGAACCCCCGACCAGACCGTTATGAGCGGCCAGCTCTAACCAACTGAGCTACAGACCCACAAGTCGTACAACATTCTAATCATATTTTATAAAAAATCAACTTTTTTATTCAAAATTCTTTTCTTTTTTTATACTATGAATTATCTAAGAATGTACGAAGCTTTTTAGACCGACTTGGATGTTTTAATTTTCTTAAAGCTTTCGCTTCTATTTGACGAATACGCTCTCTCGTGACAGAAAATTGTTGCCCCACCTCTTCAAGCGTATGATCTGATGTCATTCCAATACCAAAACGCATACGTAAAACACGTTCTTCGCGTGGGGTCAGTGTAGATAATACAGCAGAGCAGGCTTGTCTTAAATTAGATTGAATGGCAGCATCCAATGGTTGAACAGTACTTTTATCTTCAATAAAATCTCCTAGGTGACTATCTTCCTCATCTCCGACAGGCGTCTCTAAGCTAATAGGTTCTTTCGCAATTTTCATAACTTTTCGAACCTTTTCAATAGGCATATTTAACTTCGCTGCAAGTTCTTCAGGAGTCGGTTCCTGTCCACCTTCATGAAGCATCTGGCGACCTGTTCGAACGAGTTTATTAATTGTCTCAATCATATGAACAGGAATACGAATAGTTCTAGCTTGGTCTGCAATAGAACGCGTTATGGCTTGTCTGATCCACCAAGTTGCATAAGTTGAAAACTTGTATCCGCGGCGATATTCAAACTTATCTACTGCTTTCATTAAGCCAATGTTTCCTTCTTGAATGAGGTCTAGGAATTGAAGGCCTCTATTCGTGTATTTTTTGGCGATGGAAATAACTAAGCGAAGATTGGCTTCAATCATTTCTCTTTTAGCGCGATTAGTTTCTTGTTCGCCTTTTTTTACTGTATTAACGATACGGCGGTATTCAACAATAGGCATCTGAGTTTCTGCTGCTAAACTAGCAATAGATTCTCGGATAGCATCAACATCTTTTTCGTATTTCTCGACAAAAGTTTTCCATGCTTTACCGGGTCTTTTTTTAGCTAAAAGAGCCCAATTTGGATTTTTTTCTATTTCTCGATAAAAGTCTAAGAAATCCTCACGTTTTATTTTTGAGTTAGTTGCAAGTCTTAGTAATTTACCTTCTAACATGGTTAATCTTTTATTGAGGTCGTTAATTTGATTAATGAGTTGCTCAATTCGAGATGGATTGAAGTGAATACCTTTTAATAATTCAATCATTTCAAGATGAACTTTTTGATATTTGTCTTCAATCGATGCAGGAGCTTCTTCTCCATTTAAAACATATTCATTCCGACTAATTTGATATTTGCGCAGTCTTTGATAGGTTTTAGTAATCTGTTCTAAAGTCTCCAATATTTGAGGGAGTAAAGCTTCTTCCATCTGTCTAAGAGAGTAAGAGCTACTATCTTCGTCTTCTTCCTCTATTGGCTCTTCTTCGATTTCGTCATCATCTTCTTCTGTCTCATCGTTTTCTTCAGCGGCATCATCAAAGTCATCATCATCAAAGTCTTCGTCGTCGGAAATAGAATCATCAAAGTCTTCATCTGCAGCTTTTTCAGGTTCCGCTTCGAGTGCTTCATCTTCTTTTTCTGCGGCTTTTTTCTCTATAGCGGCAAGGAGAGATTTTTTAGATGGATCTGCTTCATAAGTCGCTTCTAAGTCGATAATATCTCTTAAGAGCATATCTCCCGTCAAAAGAGCATTATGCCAACCTGCAAGGGCTTTCATTGTAAGAGAGCTTTCAGACAACCCGCCCATCATTACGTTCCAGCCTGCTTCGATTCGTTTGGCAATTGCAATTTCTCCTTCTCGAGTCAAGAGTTCAACAATACCCATTTCTCGTAAATACATACGAACAGGATCGTTGGTCTTGCCTAAAGCGAGAGAATCATCTTCTGTTTCCTCTTCTTCTGAGAGAGTCGTTTCTTGAGCGTTTGTATTTTCTTCATCAACCAAATCGTCTTTTTCGATGAGATTAATATCGTTTTCAGATAAGATAGAAACAGCTTCTTCTATAGCTTCTGGACCCTGTTCAACGGAAATAGCGTCATTTAATTCCTCGGCTGTAACATATCCCCGTTCTTTACCTTTCTCGAAGAGTTTTTCAAATGCAATTCCTAGAGCTTGTTCTGGAGATGAAGTATTTTCGTCTTCATCATATGCAACCATTAAATCGTCATCATCTACTGGAGTCATTGTAAAGCCTATTTATAGTTATCTCTCTTAAACGCTTCTCTATACGCTTTTTTTTGCGTCTTGTCAATGTTTTTATGTCGGAATTCTTATAAATGATACGAATATATTAAAAAGTTTGATTGACATATGAAGAAAGGTAATATAGCCTTAAAGGAAGATTTTAATTAAAAGGAGAAAAGCATGAAGAAAATTTTATTATTGGCATGTGCTGGTGTTTTATGTTTTAGCCAAGTAAATGCAGCTAATTGTGAGGCAGGAACTGAGATTACTGGTAAAAATGGTCATGTTTATTGTAGAAGTAATAATAAAATGAATTGGTGGTCGGCCGGAGCATGGTGCGAAGCGCAAGGGCGCCATTTGGCAACCATGGAAGAAATGTGTCCCGACACGGGAGAGGGACTGAACAACGCTTGGGATGGTTCAACGGGAGTCGGAAAATGTGCTAATTTAAATGTTGGCGTTTCCGGGCCTTCTGTATGGTCAAGCCTCGCCTCCGGAAGTTCTAAAGCTTTCAACGTCTATTTAAATGGAAACGTTTACAATACCCGTAACCGGACCGACGACAGTTCCGATGCTGCCTTTTGTTTTTAGGTCTTAGCAGCTTTTTTTGTTTACTTTTCTCTTATCCAGCTTCATTTTGTTGAAGCTGGATTTTTTGCGATTTCATCGATAGGCATGGGTATTATTATACAGTAGATCAACTTTTTTGCATTCTGCTAAAAAGATCCTCCTAAAATTTAGGTTGACATTAAAAGGGTTACTATGTTCCATTTTATTCTTTTAACTCTTTTGAGGTTAAGTCAGGTTGTTTTTATGTAGATGTCAATAAAAAGAAAATTTTACATAATAGTGTAGCAGAGATTTTTCTCATTCTAGGAAATTTAGTCGTTAAAGATGACCTTTCTGATTGAGGTTATATCTTCCCAAAGGAGTAATCATACTTTTTCAGTATTTGATAAAATAGATCTAGATGTATTATTTTGATAGGCTTGATAGGTTAAAAAAAGATACAACACAAAATTAAAACATTCTCATTTAAAATATTCCTTAAACAAACATAGATTCTTTAAAGTTTATCCAAGAGAAATACTTCTTTAAGTAAACAGTAAGTTTGATATAAATTAGGAGTGTCTTAAATTGTCCTGTTATCTATATCCTATGGGCAGACAGCATCAACGGAATTCAAATCTAAACAAACACCATAGAATGGGTCAGCACCGCTTGAACCGACTTCGGAGGCACAATTTTCTTCAGCCCATTTTAAGTAACAGTATTTTCCAGATGGACAGGATTGAATCGGGTCTAGTTTTAAGTTTTCACTGTAAGTGATTCTGCAAGAAGCACTTGATGAATTTAAAGGTAAACACCTTCCATAAAGTGGGTTGGAACCAGCTGCGCTGAGTGTAGAAGAACAGTCTTCTGTTGACCAGTTTAAGTAACAATATTGTCCCGATGGACATTGTTTTGTCGGAGATATATTTAAAGTACCACTAGAGCGTTGTTTGCAGTAAGCATCAACCGAATCTAATGGTAAACAACGCCCGTAAATAGGTGTTGATCCTGATGCTCCAACTGTAGAAGAGCAATCATCTGTTGCCCATTGTAAATAGCAATATTGTCCGGAAGGGCATGCTTGTTGGACAGTCATAGATAGATTTTGCCTATCGGTCGGTTGAGCATTGCTGTAAATACAATCCGCATAAGATTCTTGAGCTCCTGTTGGCGTATTATTAGCATATGCACAGTCTGCGTAATTGACTTTCACACTATTTGGATTGTTATAGTTATAGCTACATTGACCATCTGATACGACACATTGATCTGTTTCGGTATCAAAAATGTATCCTTCTGGGCAAGCACAGGCCTCATTTTCCCAAACACCGCCAAAATTTGTACAACAGTATTCATTCGTAACTGATGCGATATTATCTTCAGTTATTTCACACTGGATTGCTTCACACCCTGCTTCTGTGGCCATTTCATTTTCTGCACATTCTGTGCATGCGCCATCTTGGCAATACCCATTTGTCCCACATAAATTTGAAAGATATGTAAATGTATAGGTTGGGCATTGTCCAGAATTGGCTGGTTTAAATTCATAAGAGTAGCATACACTCTCAGTTGGTTCTATGACATCATCGCAACATAAACCTGCTGTTGTATTCCAAGTGCCTGATGTACAATTACAAGCACTTCCATCTGTACAAGGAACACAGACTCCATCTACACAAGTAGAACCTGTACTACAATTCTTATCTGCACAAGGATCCTCTGTACCACTCCCAGAAGTATTTCCAGAACCCTCATTTCCCCCACTGGGGCTACATGTTCCTGTCCCATCTGCTAAGCCAAAGCAAAATGTTATAGTTACTTTATCAGAATTACAAATTGTATCATCTCCAGCAAAGGAAGTATTCCCAACCAGAATTTCATCAACGTCTGTTGGATGTAAGCGCAAAATCTGTTTGCACACACTATCAGTAACTTGTTGAACTTCGATTCGGTAAGCAGTTCCTGTGTCTTTATAGGTGTGCATCGTATAATAAGTCCCCTTTGTCCCATCAGTTGAACCTAAGCCCGGAAACTTAAATTCATAACCACTTGGTTTAGAAGCGTAAAATTCATCAATCATTGGGACATTAGTTGCTCGTAACATGACATCATAGATTGTTTCATTCGCTCGATGCTTGTTCATTGCAAGGGTAAAACCAACAAGAGCTGTAATACTTAATATTCCTATAATTGCTAGTACCGCTAGCATTTCTATCATACTGCGACCCGTTTGCTTTATATTGCTCTTTTTCATGTAATGTACCCTTTTAGTTTGTTTTTATTTTCTGTAATTTTTAATTATCATAAAATAATGATATGAATTTTCAAGACTTAATTTTTAAATTACGCTTTCAATTTCTCTTTTTCTTGTTTTAATGATAAAATTTGCTCCCATAACTCACTCGTCGGATGAATACTAAACTCTTTCATTAGATGTTCTATGTCCTCCTCAATAGAAAGAATATGTAATGCACTTAATCTTTGTTTCATATCTTCTTCCGCTTCTTCAGGTGTTTTTTGAGCTCTTTCTAAGACTTCCAGTTCAGTCTTTAAATAAATAAAAATATTACGAGAATATTTTGTTAAAAGGATTTGTTTTAAATTTTCTCCGGTAAGTTGAGTATTAAGAGAAAGCTCTGTTGAAAGAATTTCTAATAAGCGCGTAATTTTTTTATCACGGATATCTAAGGAAGATAATTCTTCTAAATATTGACCAACGACTTCAGGAAAGCAAACTAAGTAGGCTAGAAGCATTTTGGCTTCAGCTTGTAATGGAGACAACGTAGGCATTGCAACTTTACCTATGAAAGGATTATTTTTTATTGTTTTATGAGATTTTTGTTTGTAAAGAATATCTTTCGTAAATTGTTTTAATTGTGCTTTAAATTCTTTTTCGTAAAAATGTCGAACTGTTGTATCTTTTATTTGTTTGATTAAATCATTGATTTCTTTTTCAAGTAAAGCAAGTTTTTCTGGTGTATCAAAATTTTTTTCAGAAATGAGGCGTTTCCAAAGAAGCCATGAAAGAGACTTTGCTCCTTTTAGTTGATTGAGAAACGCTTCTTTTCCGTAAGCCTTTATATATTCATCAGGATCAAGGCCTTCGGGTAACCACACAAATTGTAAAGAATGGCCAGGAGTTAGTATAGGAAGAGCTCTATTAGAAGCTCTATCCGCAGCTCTTTGACCAGCCGAATCTCCATCAAAGCAAATGATGGGTTCTGAGGCGATTTTCCAAAGGGTATAAAGTTGATTTTCTGTGAGAGCTGTTCCTAAAGGAGCTACAGCATTTTTGATCCCGGCCTTATGAAGAGCAATCACATCCATGTAGCCTTCGACAAGAATAATAGAATTGGTTTTACGTGCTTCCTCTAAAGATTGAAAAAGAGCATATAAATTTTCTCCTTTATGGAAGAGAGGGGTCTCTGGCGAGTTTAAATATTTAGGCTCTCCATCGCCCATAACGCGACCTCCAAAGCCTATAACACGTCCTCGACGATTGGTTATAGAAAATAAAACTCTATCTCGAAAATAATCATAATTTTCTCGATGTGCATCCGTTGATTTGCATACAAGGCCTAGTGTAATTAAATCTGCCTCCGAATAGCCTTCTCTTAAAAGATAATGTCGAAGCAAATTTCCAGAAGGGGCATATCCTAAACGAAATTGCTTAATTTCTTCAAGAGATAATCCTCTTTTCTCTAAGTAAGACAAAGCCTGTTTCCCAAGAGGAAGAAATAACTGTTTTTCATAAAAAAGGCAGGCCTTTTCCATGATTTCGTGTAAGGAAGCTTGCTTTTGAGCACGACGTGTTTCTTCTTCATTGTTTTTGGGAATTTCTAAGCCAGCTTGATGGGCGAGGATTTCTAACGCCTCAGGAAAGCTCAGTTTCTCTGAGTTCATTAAAAAATTAATCACATCTCCATGTGCTCCACATCCGAAACAGTGATAAAATCCTTTTTCTTCACTCACAGTGAATGAAGGTGTCTTTTCATGATGAAAAGGGCATAACCCAATATAATCACTTCCTCGACGTGTTAATTTAACACGTCTGCCGATAACATCAACTAAAGATACTCTTGCGCGGAGATCTTCTAAAAAATTGGCAGGAAGTGCCATCTAGCTCAATAATCCTTTAATTAATGAGGAAGCTTTTCCAAAGTCCATTTGGCCAGCATATTGAGATCGTAAACTACCCATGACTTTTCCCATATCTTTCATAGATGTTGCACCTGTTTGAGATATAATCTGTTTAATAGCGGCTTCAATTTCTTCATCATTCATTTGAGCCGGAAGAAATGAAGAAATAACTTCAATTTCCGCTTTTTCTTTAGAAACGAGATCAGCACGATTCCCTTTTTCATACAACTCGATACTTTCTTTTCTTTGTTTAATCATTGACTGCAGCAGCTGTAAAATTTCATCATCAGTAATTCCATCTGTTTTTCCTGAAGGGCGCGCTGCAATATCTTTATCCTTAATTGAAGAATTAATTAATCTTAAGACTGAAGTTTTTGCTTCATCTTTAGCTTTCATAGCAGCAACAAGTTCTGTTTTAATTTTTTCACGTAACATTTTTAACTCCTTTTCTTTTTTTGAAGCATACGTTATTTTACTTTAAAACGCAATACTTCTCTAATCGAGATTTAATAAAAATTAAAAAGCGCTAGACAGATGAGAAGGGTTTTGCTAAACTTCAATAGAAAGTTTCTTCGAAGGGATTGAATTATGATGTGGAAATATGCGTTTCTTGTATCTGCTGCGGTTTCAATAGCTACAACAAGTTATGCCGATTATGCGAAGGGTGTTGAGGCTCTTCAAGTTGGTAATTATACGATTGCAGCACAAGAGCTTAAAGAGGCGGCTGATGCAGGAGATGCAAAGGCACAATATCTAATGGGGTATTTATATTATCAAGGACAAGGGGTTCCTCAAGATGATGAGAAGGCTTTTGAGCTTTTCCGTCGTGCGACAGACCAGGGACATGTTGAAGCTCAGACATTTCTCGCTTTTATGTATGATTCTGGAAGAGGTGTCCCTCAAAATAAGAAAAAGGCCTTTGATTTATATCAAGCTTCTGCAGATGAAGGCGATATAACAGCGACAATCAATCTTGGAGTTATGTATTACAAAGGAGATGGAATCCCTCAGAACTATGATAAAGCTTTTGAGTTGTTAAATGATATAGAGCATGTAAACTCTCCTGTTTTGCAACTTTATTTAGGAAATTTGTATTTCTATGGTTACGGTACACGTCAGGATGTTAATAAAGCTTTATCTTATTATTTGAAAGCAGCGGCTCTAGGAGATATTAGTGCGCATTATTTTTTGGGGTCTCTTTATCAACAAGGCAGCGGTTCTATTTCTCCAAATCCTTCGGAGGCCTTGCTTTACTACACTTATGCAGCACAAAAAGGAGATCCAAATGCTCAGTATAACTTAGCAACGTTATATGCAAGTGGAGCTGCGGGAAAGGTCGATAAAATCCAAGCTTATGCTTGGTTAGTCTTAGCTTCAGAACAAAATATGAAAGAAGCAAATGAGGCTTTAGAGAAATTAGAGGATACGATGAGTTTATCAGAGATTTCACAAGCTAAAAATTATGTTTTAGAGCTTCAAAAAATTGATCCAAATACAGTCGTTTCTCCTGTGGCACAATTACAAGAAAGCAACTCTATTTTCTCTGTTAAAGGAACCACAACTGTTGTTGGTAATCAAGGCGGAGCTTGGAATAATAACGGTAGTGTTTCTTCTCCTTATTTAAACACTTCAGGGTCTCCCTATATGCGAAATGTGGGTTCTCAGCCGAGTGGTCGATCAAAACGTATGATTAGACGTCGCTAGATAAAGGAGCAAGGGATGAAAAAGCTTATTAATTTTTTAAAAAAACGTTTATCTTTTCATGTAATGGATATTTTTGGATTTATTGCAGCGGGTATTTTGATTTTTAATACAGCTGATACACAGTTACTTTTCTATCGATTGGCCGATCCGGCTTTTTATTTAAGTCTTCTTTTGGTTGCTTTTTTAAGCCGTTCTCTGTTTTTTCTTGTCATTCTCAGAGGAGAAGTATTCTATCTAAAGCATTCGATTTTATGTATCTTTACTGATTATTTAAGGCTTGTTTTAGTTACTTTATCTGTTGTTGGAACATATTTATTTATTTTTGCGATTCTTTAATTGTTTTCTTTCAGTATTCGTAGTATCTCTTTTATCGTTACCGCTCCATTAATATTCTTTTTATTGAGTAAACTATAGGTTTGAGAATAACGGTTTTGGCATTCTTCAACAAATTCAGTTGGAAGAGTTTTTAGATAATTATTATATTCATCAGAAAATCCATTGTTAATCCAAGAGTATTGAAGCGCAGACAGAGAAATTGTCTCTAAAAATGCGGTGTTTTTATTAATGAGAGCGTTTAATAGTTGTTCGGAAAAGTTATCAGTAATATTGCTTGCTTCTAGCTCAAATAAGAAAGAGAATAAATGAGGCGCCTTAATTTTCCCATTTATAAGAGCTTTTTTGGTATCAGGAAAGATGGTTATTTTTAGAATGCCGTCAAGATTTAGATTTGAGTTATTTATTAAGAGTAAAGTTAACAAAGGATATTTTGTAATATCTTGATAAGGGATATAGTCTTTTAAGTTTTTCAAGTGGAGGGCTAAAGATGGATTCTTTTCTAAAATAAGGGCTTTAATATCTAGATGAGCGTTAATAAATTCGATTTCAAAAGTATTTTCATCAGAGTGACCGAATTTAATTTTATCGATAGAAGAAATAAAAGGATAGGATAGCATTGTCACATCATAAAGGACATTTTGTTTGCTAAATAAAAGGGGCTTAGTTTTTTTATAAGATAATCCAGCTAAGAAAGGCTTGTCCTGAAAAGTATTGTTAACAGCTAGAATTTTTTCTTGATAGTAGCGATATGAGAAAAAAACAAAAAGAATGACAATAAGAAATAATAAAGAAATAAGACTATAAAACAATTTGTTTTTCATTTTAATTTCCTAAGGTAAAAATTCTGATCGAGGTAGATTATATTTTTTTTCAAGGAGATAAGCTGTATTTTCCCATTCAGAGCAATAATCGCGTAGACATTTTTGTTTTTGGGTAAGGAAAGCCTGAGCGGCAGGTTTTTTCCAAGAAATTCCAGCTTTTTTCTTTTCTTGTGTAGATAATTGAGAAACCCAAGCATCGACAAGAAACCATCCTTCATCAAGAGTCTCATTGACTAAGATAGGGAAGGGATAATCAGCCCAGCTATTATTTTCGTTTTTTTGAGAGACATGAATTACAAAAGTTCCTTTTGTCGGAATATCTAATAGGTGAGAAGCAATCATAAGGTGATAAGGAAAATCTATTTTGAATTTTCCGAATAAAAAAGCAGGCCTATCATAAGGAGGCAACTCTTGGAGTAAAGAATAAATTTGTTTAACTAGTTTTTTCTTTTGTAGAGTGTTTTCCTTTTCTAATGAGAGAGAGTTAAAAGATTGCTCAGGAATAATAAGCCAAGTATTTGATGGGCCGTTTTCAAAAGAGAAACGAGCAAAAGGAGAATTAAGATTTGATATATTATCAGTAGCCTCGAAAATAATAGAAGAAACTTGAGGACAAATATTTTGAGCATAGCTTTTAGAGACCATAAAAAGGTTATTAAGAATTTCTTGATTTTGAAAAAGTTTTTTATTATCAGTTAAGGCAATAATGTGAAAAGGATTACAAAGATTAAAAGCAGGATATAGCGAATTTTGTAGAGAAGATGACATTTGTCCAATATATTCTATTTTTAAAGAATTATCAGTATCTATTTTATAGAAAGCTAGTTGAGTTCCTTTAAGGTAAGATGCACGTTTGAAAATTTGATGATTGAGAGGCGTATTTCCTATGAAATATCCATCTAAGAAGTAACCAGATAAAGAATCTCTGACAACTTTATCAGTATCTAATAAATGTACTTCATGGAAGCCATTATCGAGGCATTTGTCGTCAGATATATAGATGTACCAGTCTTGAGGGACAGGAACAGGAGACAAATAACGTAGAGTACATTTTTCATCTTTTGTTTTTATGATGTATTCATCAAGATTTCTTTCTAGAGGGATTACATAAGCAATTGCACTTTGTAGTGATAAAAGTAGAGCCCATAAGAGTAGATAAATAGTTTTTTTCAATCAATAACCTCCTGGGTATAAAGACCCCATAAATCATCTTTGATAAGATAACCAGTAATTTTTTGAAAAGAGACTTTACAAAAAGAAGACTGGGGGGAGCACTTTTCAAGATTAACAATAATTTGACCATTAATATAAGCAAGAGGCTTTGAGGCGATAGAATCTTTTTTATAAAGAGTGTGTTTTTTGTTTTTAAGTGTCAGTGCGGTTCTTTTATTAGATAACATTTTTTTATGAACCCAGCCAGTAGTATTATCCACATCACGAATTTTACGCCAATGTTCAAACTCATCGATAATTTCAACAGGTAAAGCTACACGACGATATACCCATTCTATCGGGAAACGTTCGCCGGGTCCTGTTCGTAAGTTAATTTCGTTACTCCGTAAGGAAGCAAAACGCGGTAGAGGAGATTGAGCATGAAGATTCGATGATAGACAAAAGAAAATCAAGAAGAGAAAAAATTTAATCATGCTTTTCCTCATGAAGTACAGAGGCATTATCAGATTGTTCTAGGGTATTTTCATTAAATGATTTTTCATCACGAATTTCATCGCGAATTGCATTTTTTTCAACGATAGGTCCGACAGCTTCAGGGGTAACAACAGTTTCTTCCGCAATCTCCTTTACATCTACAGGAATAAAAGGCTTTGAATTAGGCTGATTGTTTAAGGAGGTAGTCTCATTTATTGTTTGATTATTATTATTAGGCATCGAAGGCTGAGCTTGATTTATAGAAGCATCATATTCTGGGATAGTATCCTGAATCAGATTAGTGTCGTTCTGGAGTTTTTTAGAAGGTTGTTTAATTTCTTCCCATAGAATTCTCATAGCAGGAGAAAATACAAGTGTTGCAATAGGCTGTTTGCGACGAATAAGAACACTATTATGGCCCATATTTTTTAAAGTGACAGCAATCGGATTGTGGTTGGAAGCATCAATAGTAACGGGAGCATTTAGAACAACAATAGGAGTACTTTCCGAGAATTGAGGAAGAGAACGAATTTGTGCCTCTAATCCAAGAGGCAGAGCACATTGAAAGCCAGTAGGTACTGTTGCAAATTCTCCTGGAGCAATTTTTATAGGGTTTGAAACAGCAGCCATTAAAGTTAAAGTGGTTCCAATTCCATCTGAATATCTCGGAAGAGGAATATCAAGAGAATCTGGTAATCTAAGAATTGGAATTTTAGGCAACATAGTATTATCCCTGTTTTTTTATAGGCGTTTTTACGCCCCAAAGTTCTTCTATTTCATAGAAAGCACGTGTATCTGGGTGAAAAATATGTACAATAATGTCTCCTGTATCAATAATCATCCATTCTCCGCTCCCTTGTTTTCCTTCGATTTTACAAGGGACCTTTATTTCTTTTAATTTTTCTATAAGAGTCATAGCCAGAGCATTAACTTGTCGAGTTGAAGAACCAGATGCCACAACAAGATAATCAGCTAAAGAAGTTTTCCCTTTTAAGTCGATAGAAATAATATCTTGAGCTTTATTATCATCTAAAAACTTAAGAATAAACTGTAGGGTGTCTTCTATAGAATTTTTATTTTTTCGAGACTTCATTAGCTATTATCCTTTTCTTGTTGAGCGGATTGAACGTAAATACTAGTTGCACGGAATAACTCTTTTAAACCAATGTTTGCAATGCCAGAAATAAAGTAAATAGGGTGATTTGTGACTTTTTGTAATTTTTCTTTGAGTTTAAAGAGTTCATCTTCAGGGACGCAATCGCACTTATTAAGAGCAATAATTTCAGGTTTATTTAAAAGAGAAGTATTGTATTTTTCTAATTCAGAACGAATAGTTTTATAATTGTTTATGATGTCAGTTTCTGTTGCATCGATAATGTGAATAAGGACGGAGCAACGCTCAATATGCTTTAAGAATTTAGTTCCCAGACCGATACCATCAGAAGCTCCTTCAATTAATCCAGGAATATCTGCCAATAAGATTTCTTTTCCATCGACCATCGTAACACCTAGGTGTGGGTGAAGCGTAGTGAAAGGATAATTAGCGATTTTGGGGCGAGCTTTTGTAACGGCAGTAAGAAGAGTTGATTTTCCAGCATTGGGCATACCGATAAGTCCAATGTCAGCGATGAGTTTCAGTTTTAGCCATATAAACATCTCTTCCCCAGGTTCTCCTGGGTCAGCTCGACGTGGAGCTTGATTTGTAGAACTTTTGAAAGAATCGTTTCCTCTTCCTCCGAGGCCTCCTTTAGCAATAAGATATTTTTGACCTTTATGAGTTAAATCAGCAATGACAATTTTTCCCGTTTCATCAGTCACTTCAGTACCTATAGGAACTTTAATAACTAAATCATCACCATTTGCACCGGTACAGTTTCTTCCTGCCCCTGGACGGCCGTTCTGCGCTTTGAAATGTTGTTGATAACGAAAATCGATGAGTGTGTTGAGATTAGGAATAGCCTCAAGGATGATGTCGCCTCCTTTGCCCCCATTTCCGCCATCAGGACCTCCAAATTCGAGGAATTTTTCATGGCGAAAAGAGCAAGCCCCATGGCCACCATCTCCAGCTTTAACAAAAATTTTTGCTTGGTCTAGAAATTTCATCTTATTTTCCTTGTTTTTTCATTGATTAGGGTAGCTGAAAGTGTTTTAGAAAGCAAGGAATTTTTATATGAAAAAGAGAAGGATTTTTTATCCTTCTCTTCATAGAAATAGTTTGCGTTAAATTAATCAGCTTTTTTGACAACGTTAACGTAGACGCGGTCTTCTTTGGAGCGAGAGAATTCAACGATACCATCAGAAGTTGCGAAGATGGTGTGATCGACTCCTAATCCAACATTTTGACCTGGTTTATATTTCGTACCACGCTGACGAATAATAATATTTCCAGCGATAACAGATTGTCCACCTGCTTTTTTTACGCCCAAACGGCGACCTTCAGAGTCGCGACCGTTTCTTGTACTACCGCCTGCTTTTTTATGAGCCATGATTTTCTCCTTATAAATTAAGCGTTAATATCTGCAATTTTAACAACAGACAAGTTTTGCTTGTGACCATTCTTACGACGGTATCCATGCCGACGATGTTTTTTGAAAACAATAACTCTTTCTCCACGTGTTTGTTTCACAATTTCGCCAACAACAGAAGCTCCGTTAACGAAAGGAGAACCGACTTGACCATCAACCATTAAAACTTCATTGAAATTTACTTTCTCTCCGGCTTGACCAGCAACGCGTTCGATGACGATAACACTATCTTTTGTGACTTTATATTGCTTTCCGCCGGTTTTAATAACTGCAAACATATTAATCCTCTATCAATCCAAAAACATAAAATTAAGAACTGCACTTATACATCAAGAAGTCATCTCTGTCAATAAAAATCTTTAAATTTTTCTTTTTTTGTTCATCTCGCATTGAGGAATCAAATAAAGGAAAGAGCGTTTGTGGTATTTCCATTAAAGTGATGAGATTAAGTACTGGACTTTTTTTTTGTTATCGTGTATAAGCCATTTCAATAATAAGGACGGAAAAATGGATAATCAAGAAATTATTTCTAAAAGGCGTACTTTTGCTATCATATCTCACCCAGATGCGGGGAAAACAACATTAACAGAGAAGTTATTGCTGTTTGGAGGAGCAATCGCTATGGCCGGAGCAGTAAAGGCGAAAAAAGAACAAAGGGCTGCTCATTCTGATTGGATGAAAGTTGAGCAAGAACGAGGTATTTCTGTTGCGTCCTCTGTCATGACATTTGATTATGCCGGCTGTACATTTAATTTATTAGATACGCCGGGGCATGAAGATTTTAGTGAGGATACGTATCGTGTACTGACTGCAGTTGATAGTGCTGTGATGGTCATAGATGCAGCCAAGGGGATAGAGGAACAAACACGAAAGTTATTTGAGGTTTGTCGCTTAAGAGATATTCCAATTATTACATTCATTAATAAATTAGATAGAGAAGGTCAAGATCCTTTTGCCTTGTTAGAGGAAATAGAACAGACGTTGGCATTAGATGTTTGTCCAGCTAGTTGGCCAATAGGAATGGGGAGAGACTTTAAGGGGTGTTATGATTTATTTCATGATAGACTTATTTTGCTGGATAAGTCAGCCTCTAAAAGTGTTATAAGTGAGGGAGAGGTTATTCAAGGTTTAGAAGACAAGCGTCTTGAGGAATTATTAACGACATCAGAAGTTAAGACATTGCGAGAGAACGTAGAAATGGTTAAGGGTCTCTGTCCAGAGTTTGATATGAAGGCATATCGAGAAGGGAGTTTAACACCTGTTTTCTTTGGAAGTGCCATTAATAATTTTGGGGTAAGGGAGTTGTTAAATGGATTAGTTGAAATGGCTCCTAGTCCGCGAGCGCAGAGTGCAGATAAGAGGACGGTTGAACCGACAGAAGATAAAGTAACTGGCTTTATATTTAAAATACAAGCAAATATGGACCCGAAGCATAGGGATAGAATTGCATTTATGAGAATTTGCTCAGGGCATTTTAGGCGTGCCATGAAATTGATTCATCAACGTAGTCAGAAGCAAGTACTGTTGAACAATCCTGTTTTGTTTTTAGCTCAAGATAGAGAGTTAGCTGAGGAGGCGTGGGCAGGAGATATAATTGGAATTCCCAATCACGGGAATTTAAGAATAGGCGATACGTTGACAGAAGGTGAGGCGTTAAATTTTAAAGGTATTCCCAGTTTTGCTCCTGAACTACTACAAAAAGTCCGTCCAGAGGATCCATTAAAAGCTAAACATTTAGGGAAGGCTCTTATGCAGATAGCCGAAGAAGGTGGTGCATGTGTGTTTAAACCTTACATTGGTTCTGATTGGATTGTTGGAGTTGTTGGAGCTTTACAATTTCAGATTTTAGCGGATCGTATACGAACAGAATATGATGTTCCAGTCATTTTTGAACCAACGAGTTATTATACGGCTCGTTGGGTTGAAGGAACTTCAGCAGACAGAAAAGATTTTGCAGATAGAAACCAAGCAAATATAGCAGAAGATCATGATGGAGATTTGGTTTTTTTAGCTCGCAATGCGTGGCATTTGAATAAAACGGAAGAAGACTTTCCTAAGATAAAATTGATAAAAACGAAAGAACAGATATTGAATATGAGTAAATAACTGGTTGTTTTTACGAAAAAAAAACAAAAAAAATAAAAAAAAAGGCTTGTAATTGTTGTAAAACTTTTTATACTAATCGTTGTAACAATTAATTTTTCCTGAACAATGGAGATATAAAATGAGTGAAAAAGATATTGAATACATCCGTGTAGCAGCCTATTATATTTGGGAGAATGAAGGTCGCCCACAAGGACGTGATGCAGAAATTTGGGCTATGGCAGAGAAGTCATTTAAAAAGCCTGCAGCTAAAAAGTGTGCTACTAAAAAATGTGTAGCCAAAAAAGAAGAAGCTAAAAAAGTTGCTGCACCAGCAAAAAAAGCACCAGCGAAAAAGACAGCAACAAAGTCGAAGATTAATCCAGTTCCTGTAAAATCTTCTGCGACGAAAATAATTACACCATTGTATGGTTCGGTAAAGAAATAAAGAAAAATAAACTTTCTTTTTATTCGGAGCTGTTTAAAACAGCTCCTTTTTTATTTCTTGACTGTTACTTAAAGCAGGCTTAAAATTTAAAGTAAATTTATAGAAATAGAACAAAGGGGATATAAATGAAGAATAAAGACCAAAAGTCTAGTGGTCGAACATTATTAGAGATGCTGGCAGTACTGGCAATTATAGGCGTATTAAGCATAACAGCATTAGTAGGTTTTACCTATGCGATG
>CASECI010000016.1 GCA_949286465.1 uncultured Alphaproteobacteria bacterium
ATGTATTTTATATATCTGTAGATGATGTTCCTAAACGTGTTTGTTCTTTAACCTTAGATATGGTTGAAGAACCTATGATTGTGACTGTAAATGGAACTTCTTATACGGGGAGTGATATTTGTAATGCAGATACCAATCAAATGCTCTTCTATTATAACAAATATATGGGTGATGTTGATAATACATGTATCCCGGCTTGTTCTGGTTGTCAATCTTGTAGAAATGGTACTTGTTATGACAATAATGCTTTGTGTGGAACAAATGAGGTTTGTTCTTCTGGGACTTGTACTTGTGCTCCTGGAGCTATTGAATGTCAAGGAAGTTGTTATACTTGTCCGGAAGGCTATTCTCTTGATACCTTGACATGTTCTTGTTCATGTGACCCTCAAGAATGCCCGGAAAATGCAACTTGGAATAGTTTAACCTGTTCCTGTGAATGTATTGAAGGATATGATATGTGTAATAACACATGTCATCCTCAATGCAGTGGTTCTGGCATGACGGGAGAAAGAGACCCAGATAGTTGTGCTTGCATCTGTCTTGAAGGCACCAATGCAGAAACTTGTGCTTGCCCAACAGGGTATGTCTATGTCGATGGACAATGCCAAAGACTAGAGTGCCGAGGGGGACCGACAGAATATAGCTGCTATATTAATGATGAACGATGCGGTTATGGCTGTACAGAAATAGGCGAAAACTGCCGAGTTGGAGCCTGCTATCCTCAATTATGTAATAACATAGGTAATTTTGCCATTAGAGATTACTGGGGTCAATATGGCGGATGTGAATATGATTTAACATTTTGTACACCATGGGGTGACGGAAGAACTGATTGGTATTGTTTTGATAAAGAGACTCAACAACCATGTTGTGATGCTTACTCTCCAGACTTTGATGATTGCTATTATGGAAGTTGTATTAATCCTTGTACACCATATGATAATATCGATCCTAATTATGGACATGCTAGCTTTAAATTAGTAACCGATCGTTTAAAAGGCTGTTTCTTTGATAATGACATTCGCTGCTTATTGTTTCATGGCAAGTGGACATGCTATATTAATGATTATTTCATGGAATGTGGCTCTGGATGTGATTCTCCTATCAATTGTGGTAAATGCTCGGCCACCTTTTGTCCACCTAACGCTGTTTGGGATTCCAATAAAAATCAATGTTGTACTCAAGATGGTCAATCACAAATCTGCTGTGGAAGAGATGCTTCTTGCTATAGAGATAATCTCCGCTGCGGGATAAGTTGTCCTGATATGGGAGAAATGTGCGGTCAAGGACTTTGCTATAATCCTGGATGTCCAGCTGGATCCACATATACATATGACAATGGATTTTATGGTTGCAAACAGGCATCTGTTTTAATAACCAAAGCAGAGAATGGTACAGGTCCATATATCTGCCTTGAAAAAGGAGAAATCGGAGCTTTAGCTTGCACCGATTTATCAGGACAAAATTGTGGAGAAATTTATACGGAAAATTGCTCATTAAAAAAAAGATGCCCCTATAGTCTACCAATCACATCAACGTGTACTTGCGATACAAATCCAAATGCTCAAGTTGGAGATTATTGTTGTGCCCCTGGACACTCTTTTATAAATGGAGGCTGTACACTGATTAACTGCCCAGATGGGCAAGTAGCTGATGAGGGTGGGATTTGTAAGACTGCTTGTAAAAACAATGCTGAAGTCTTAGATTGCATCTGTTCTGGGACAACGCATACAAACCAATTCAATGCTAAAATTTGTTGCGAAAGTGGACATACCTGGAATGAAAATACTCAAACCTGTCAATAAAAAAGCGGGGTTTTAATCCCGCTTTCTATTAAGAGTAATTTTATATCTAGCCTAACCCTGCACCTAGACGACGGCGGACAGCCTCCGCTGCAAGAATTCCTTCCTTCTCCTCCTTTTGATGAATCTTTTCTTTGAATACCTCCGAAGGTCTTTCTTGAGCAGGCGTTTCTTTTTCACTAGCCTTTTTCATTAGACTTTCCTTACGTTTATCTTGTTCCTGAGTTCCTTCTATATGAAGAACTAAACCATCCTTTAAACGAACTCTCTTAGACATATCATTAATTGTGTCCACATTTTGATCTGCTGTCTTATAACCGTTAGACAGCTCTTTCCGTAATTGTTTTTCTTGATCAGTTAAAGCTTTATCTAATCCAGTCATATCTTTTGAAAAAGGATTTGCAAGAGGATTTGACGCGGCATTTTGGAGAAGCTTATTTCGTTCTTCTTCCGTCAAATAAAGACCATGCTTCTTTTGAGCATCTAAAATCTCTTGCTGAGCCTTTAAAATACGCATTCGAATTTGTATTTGTTCTCTTTCAGTTTGTTGCATCTCATAATATTTTCTACGATTTGCATCCGTTTCTTGTTCTGGAACTGTTTGCAATCTATCCAGATCTGTCAACTCTTTATGTTCTTTAAGACGTTCTTGATTTTCTTGAATATGTTTCGCTGTATTTAATGTTTTTTGTGCTCTTAACTGTGATGCTTTATTCGCTAAAACAATAGCTCCTTGCTCAGATAATCTAGCCATCGTTTCCAAAAACCTTGAAGACTTTTGACCTCTTTTATTAGAGCCAACATTTAATCCACTTACAGGTTTCTGTGGAAATATACCTCGTCCTGCTTGTTTTGGAATATTGGGAGCTGTAACAGGAATCGTTAAATCATCTGTTTGTTGCTCTTGAAAAATTTCGATTGCTTCTGACATAACTTATCTCCTCTTCTCCTTACAGAATAACAAAAGAACAATATTTTGTCAAGTTTTCCTTTCTTAGAAGTTCATCCTTGGGGGAAGATTCCGAATTCTTATTAAATAAGGCTTTAAAATTTTATCTCGGCTCATAATATGCCCTAATAACCAAACATTTAAAAAATTAGCTAGTTTTTGAGATATCTTACGTTTTTCCTCTAACGAGGGAGCAACATCAAATTGTTGTCTCATTTCAGATACATTATGAATAAAAACTTGATGACTCTTCATATGGTTTTCAATATCTGGAAATTGAATCCGCTCCATAATACCTTCTTCATGAGAAAAATGATTCCGTGCGTAGTCATAACACTTTTCAAATACTTTCTCTATCATCGGGAAATCATCGACCTGAGAGGCCATATAAGCTTGGTTTACAACATTTAAAAAAGCTTTATGCTCATCATCCAATGGAGGATAATCAAGCATCATACTATCTCGCCAAGTCGCTAACGGCATCTCTATCTCCTTTCTTAAACGTTAAACAAGAAATGAACAACATCACCATCTTGCATAACATATCCCTTTCCTTCCGTCCGAAGTTTCCCCATCTCTCTTGCTTTACTTTCTCCTTCACAGGCCAAATAATCAGCATAGGAGACAACCTCGGCACGAATAAAACCTTTCTCAAAATCCGAGTGAATAACTCCTGCTGCTTGGGGAGCTAACGCCCCTTTATGAACTGTCCACGCATGAGCTTCTTTGGGCCCGGATGTGAAAAACGTTAATAAACTTAATAGATTATAACCTGCTTTTATGATTCGATTCAAGCCCGTTTCTTCAAGTCCTAGCGTTTTTAAAAATTCTTTCTGTTCTTCCTCGTCTGTTAAGGAGGCTATTTGAGACTCTATTTCTGCTGATATGACAACGGCTTCATTTCCTTCTTTCTGTGCATATTCAAACACTTGCTCAGAATATTTGTTGCCTGTAGCTGCAGATTCTTCATCTACATTACAAACATATAGAACTGGTTTTGATGTTAATAAAAAAAGTGAATTAAATAATTTTAATTGTTCTGGATCTGTTGGCCTTACTGTTCTTGCTGGTTTTCCTTCTTGCAAGGCTTTCAAAGCTGTTTCCATAACTGGGAAAAGCATTTTAGCTTCTCTATCACCTGCTTGTGCTTTCTTCTGCAATGGAACGATGCGTCTTTCTAAGCTTTCCAAATCTGAGATCATAAGTTCTGTTTCAACTGTTGCAGCATCACGAACAGGATCTATAGACCCCTCTACATGCGTAATATCATCATTTTCAAAACAACGTAACACATGTATAATAGCATCAACTTCTCGAATATTTCCCAAAAATTGATTCCCTAACCCTTCTCCCTTAGAGGCTCCTCTAACAAGGCCAGCAATATCAACGAATTCTAGTTGGGTTGGGACTATTTTTTCTGAATGGTCGATTCGCTGTAACTCTTCTAAACGCTTATCTGGTACAGCAACTCGACCAATATTTGGTTCTATTGTGCAAAAGGGGTAATTAGCTGCTTGAGCGGCTACCGTTTGTGTCAACGCATTAAAAAGTGTAGATTTGCCAACATTAGGAAGACCAACTATTCCACAATTAAACCCCATTTTTAACTCCTATCTTCTCGCGATAATCATTTATATTATTTGACATCAATAATGGTAAATTCTCAATTAATTTATCTAATAAAATATCTAAATCTATTAATTCTTGTTTAGAAAAATTCGAAAGAACATAATCTGAAACCATTTCCTTACTTACTGGGCGACCAATTCCTACTCTAACACGCCAATACATATTCCCTATAGCTGAGTCAATACTTTTCAATCCGTTATGACCACCTGAACTGCCACCTTGCTTAACTCGAACATCTAGTGGTTTAAGATCTAAATCATCATGGAAAACAATAACATGATCCGGACTTATTTTATAAAACTGTGTAACAGCACCAACTGACTGCCCAGATAAATTCATGTAGGTCTGAGGCTTTAATAACAAAACCTTCTCGTTATTTATAGTCCCCTCGGATAAAAGTCCTTGATGTTTCTTTTTAAAATCATCAAAAGAAAAGCGGCGAACACATTTGTCCGCCGCCATAAAGCCTACATTGTGGCGGTTGAATGCATACTCCTTTGATGGATTGCCAAGACCAACCACAAGAAACATTACTTTCCTTCTTCTTCAGCTGCTTTTGGAGCTTCTGCAGGAGCTGTAGCTTCTTCAGCTGTAGGAGATGCAACAGGTGCTTCTTCAACTTCTTCTGGTGCTGGCTCTGCAATAGTAACAACGGTGATTTCTTCATCATCAACCAACTTAACACCTTCTGGTAAGATAATATCTTTTGTTGTTAAGCCTTCTCCCATTGCCAAGTTAGATAAGTCTAACTCTAAGTGCTCTGGAATATTATCTGGAGAGCAAGAAACTTCTAATGATCTGTGAACAACGTTCAAGACACCGCCTTCTTTAATACCCGGAGCAGCTTCTTCATTAGCAAAATGCAATGGAATATCCATAACCAATTTTGCATTTTTAGAAATTCTTAAGAAATCTGCATGAATTGGGCGATCTGAAACTGGATGCAATTGAACATCTTGACAAACTGTTCTAAATTTTTCTCCATCAACGTCAATTTCAAATTGGTGTGTCCAAAAACCAGACTTATTTAATAGCGCAACTAAAACTTTTTCTTCAATAGAGCATAAAACAGGTGCTTTCTTATCGCCATAGATGACTGTTGGAACATATCCTGTGCGACGAACTGCACGGGAGGCCCCCTTACCAGCCTTTTCTCGTTTCATTGCTTTAACTTCAATCATATTTACCATTTTTTTTAATTCCTTATTTTAATTGTTACTGTCTAACTCCTCCAGGGGTGGTGGAAGACAGACCTTCTTTTAAAGGTGTTCCTTACATACACCTTTTTTCTTTTAATTGCAAGTACTTTTTATCATTTATCGCATGACTGTTCTGATAAATTCTTATTCAGATTTTTATCTTTTCTTTTACAGTTTTTCGAGACTTTAATAAAAAAGTCGCTTATTAACAGCGACTTTTTGTTTATTTATGGGACTTTATCCAATCCTCTAACGCAGATTTTGGCATACTTCCAATCTTACGATCAACTAACTCTCCATTTTTAAACAAAATAAAGGTGGGTATTGTTTGAATACCATAGTCTGATGGCGTTCTGGGTGATTCATCTATATCCATTTTTACAATCTTTACATCAGGCATTTCTTGAGAAACTTCTGTCACCAACGGCAACATCTGTCTACAAGGACCACACCATGTCGCAAAAAAATCGACCATAACCAAGCCCTGCGCATCTAAAACTTCGGCTTTAAATGTATTATCATTAATGATTTCCATAAACTCTCTCCTTCTTATTAAGTTTCATTTTTAATCTAGAGTTAAATATCCTCGCTGTCAAGAGGCCATCTTGGTCGTGCCTTAAAATCAAGAGAACTTCTTTTTCCTCCTTGAAAACGTTCTAGTCCAGCCCACGCTATCATAACACCATTATCAGTACATAATTTCAAAGGCGGTGCCGAAAATTTCATTTTCTTATTTCTTGCTAAATTTTGAATAGCTTCTCGTAAAGATGTATTCGCAGCAACGCCGCCAGATACGACAAGATCTTGTCCTTGAGGATACCGTTCTTTAAATATATCTATCCCATGTTTCAATCTATCAATAATGCTCTCAATAACCGCTTGCTGAAAAGATGCTGCTAAATCTGCTTTATCTTGTTCTGTTAAATTCCCTAGCATTTCTATTTGATGGCGAACAGCTGTCTTTAAGCCTGAAAAAGAAAATAAACAATCATCTCGCCCCTTCATAGGCCTTGGTAAATTAAATCGTTTTGGATCGCCATAAACAGCAACACGTTCTATATTTGGACCTCCTGGATATCCAACCTGAAGCATCTTAGCAACCTTATCAAATGCTTCTCCTGCAGAATCATCTATCGTCCCTCCAAGCTTTACGTATTTCCCGGGCGATTCTACTGCTAAAATTTGACAATGCCCTCCTGAAACTAATAACAATAAATATGGAAAAGCTATTTCATTCGTTAACCTCGCCATTAAAGCATGTCCTTCCAAATGATTTACTGCAACAAATGGTATATTATGAGCCATTGCTATTGCTTTTGCCGTCATAACACCGACAATAACGCCGCCAATTAATCCTGGACCTCCGGCAACAGCTATTGCCGATAAATCATCAAAATCGACTTTTGCTTCTGTCATTGCCTCTTGTACAATCATATCAACCTGCTCTAAATGAGCGCGCGCTGCAATCTCTGGAACAACACCACCAAAGCGACGATGCTCTTCAAACTGAGACCAAACAACTGATGATAAAATTTCCTTTTTATCATTAACTATTGCACAAGCTGTTTCATCACAACTAGATTCTATTCCCATTACTAACATATGATTTCTTCCGTTTTAAATAAACTAAAAATGCACCATCTCCTCCAAGATGAGATGGAGCTTGTTCTACTTTAAGTATTTTCTCTTTTATACCATTCCGAGTTGCCCATAAAGGAAATTCTTTACGTAAAACGCCTTTTCCTTCTTGGCCTTTACCTGTGATGACGATTATTCTTTGTGTTCCTAATTCTGCATGCTCTTCAATAAACTCCTTAAAAGCATCAAAGCCTTCTTGTAAGGTAAACTGATGCAAATCTAAGAAAGTTGATAAAGGAGCTGGTTTCCTCTTCAAAAAAGAACGCCGAAATAAACGTTGAAACAATGAAACCCTCCCCTTTTCTTTTAAAGGAGTTACACTTTTAATCACTTCTTTCCAAATATCTAAATCTTCTTGCTTCATCTTGCGTTAAGATGCCAGAGGCGTCTTTCCTTTCGGCCACAATATGTAATAACTTCCTTTACTTCTCATCCGGCCTGCTTCTTGAAAAGCTTCTTCTCCGTACCCCCAGAAAAAATCGGCTCTGATGGGCCCCTTTATAGCCGAACCTATATCCTGAGCAACAACTAATTTCTGTATTTTTTTCCCTTCTGCATCTGTCGTTTCTAAAAAAACAGGCGTATGAAAAGGAATATACTGATTATCAATAGCGATGCTTCTTTTTGCTGTCAATGAGACACCAGATGCCCCTATAGGACCATCTGAGTTAGGCAAAATACGAAAGAATATAAAACGAGGATTTTGAGCCATTAACTTTTCTGCTTTATCTGGATTATTTTTTAACCATGCTCTTATATGAGGCATAGATGCTTTCCCTGGCTCTAATAAACCTTCTTTAGACATAATAGAACCAATACCAACAAAACCATGCCCATTATTTCCAGCATATCCAACATGGACAACACCATCTTTTGTTTCAACTCGCCCAGAACCTTGAATATGCAATATAAATGCATCAACAGGACTATCTACCCACAATAAAACCGGCGCCTCCATCTTTGCTTGGTCCTTTCTCTCGTAATAAGGAACCAACTTTCCTGCTTCAACTCGACCGACTATGCGGGGGCTATTTGATTGTAGATTAAAATCTTTTAAATCAACTTGCACTAAATCAGAAGGAACTCCATAAATAGGTGTTTGATATATATCATCTTTATCCAACGCTCCTTTTAACGAGGCTTCATAATATCCTGTAAAAATCCCTGTTTTTGATCCTTTACTGATAACAAGATAAGCATCTAATGTCTTTTCTATATAGCGCCGAATCTCCTTTGATGTTGTTTGTTTTTTTAGTCCTGCGCAAAAATCCAGCCATACTGTATCAGCTCTCTCACAGCTTTTTTCTAAAGCTGGAAGAACTTCATTAAAATTATCTGATGTCCAACCTGGAATTCGAGAAAAGGATACTTGTTTCAGATCAAATTCTTTAAGTTCTTCTTTTTGCGTCGTACATGCCACTAAACTAATCAACAACAAAAAACAAACACAACACAAAAAAGATTTAATCATTCAATGCCTCACTTTTAGTCGCTGAGACAATCCAAGTGTTTTTATTTGCTTTTTGAAAAGTCCATATATCATGCACTTTACCTATAAAAATAGGATCTCCTTCCAAAACTTGACCCATTTTATCTCGTAAAGCATTAATTTGTTCCGTAACAAAATCCACTGTCACACTCATTGGATTTTTTTCATCAGATTGTTTCACTATCTTACAAGAAACAAAAGAAATTAAAGAAAATTCCATCTTTTGTTCTTTTTCTTTTCTCTCTTGAATAGCCTTTTCAAAAATCTCATATACTTGAGGCGTCAGAAATGTTTTTAACGTATCTGTTCTTTCTTGCGCAAAAGCATCTACAACAGCATTAAATGCCATTTTAGCCCCCACAAGAAAATCATTTTGATTAAAACCTTGAGGTTCTTTTTTTTCTGACTTTTCTGCTTTTTTTTCTGATATCAAAGTCATTTCAAGGATATCTCCAGTTTTATTTGATACAAACCTTATTTTTTCACCTTTAGGTTCTTGCCCAAGAACTGAAATAAGTTTTGAAACAACCAAAAAAACAACTATCGTTAATAATATCCATCCTAACTGCATTTTACTTCCTTTTTTGTTTTTAAAATATCAACTATTTTTACAAAAGTATAGATTTTTTTATGAATAATCTTTTTTTTTCACTCTAAATAAGCTATATATGTGAAGAAATAGATAAAAATCAATATAAAGGACTAACAAATGACAGAACAACAAAATACTCCAAATATTCAGGTAAATGCGCAATACATCAAAGATTTTTCTTTTGAAGCACCTAAAATGCCATTTATTTTGTCTCAATTAACTGAAGCTCCAAATATTAACATTAATATTGATGTAAATGCCTCTGTTGTTAACAAAGAACAAAATTTATATACCGTAGATTTAATCGTAAAGGCTCAAGCAAAGGCAAAAGAAGAAATTGCTTTTATTTGTGAATTAACTTATGGAGCATTAGTGACTTTAAATATACCTGAAGAACATGTAAAGCCTATTTTATTAGTTGAAGTTCCTCATCTATTATTCCCATTTGTTCGTTCTTTAATTGCAAACACAACAAGAGAATCTGGACTTCCTCCATTATCTTTAAATCCGATTGATTTCTCTGCTCTGTATAGAGAGCGTATTCTAGCTGAAACAAACAAAGAAAAAGCTAACTAATAAAAAGCCGTTCTACATGAGCGGCTTTTTCTATTAGTCATTCAACATCGTCGCTATTTGTGCTTGAACTTCTTCAACGCCTATATTCTTCTGAGAGCTAGTCACTATTAACTCGGGATATGCTGCTGTATGTTTCTTCATAACCATTTCAACATTTCGTATGTTCTTAGCTAGCTCTGTCTTATTGACTTTATCGCTTTTGGTCATAACAACCTGAAAAACAACGGCTGCTTTATCTAGCATGGTCATGACTTCTTCATCCTTTTTAGTAACCCCATGACGCGAATCTACTAATAAAAAAACTCGGCGTAATGTCGGACGTCCTTTTAAATAGGTAAAAACTAGATTATTCCACTGGTTAACTTGCTTCTCTGGTGCTTTAGCATATCCATATCCTGGTAAGTCAACTAAATAAACCGTATCGTTTAAATTAAAAAAATTAATCTGCTGTGTTCTTCCTGGCGTTGCAGAAGAACGCGCTAAATCACGACGATGTGTTAAACTATTAATTAAACTTGATTTGCCAACATTAGATCGCCCAGCAAAGGCAACTTCTACTTTATCATGAGCAGGCAACTGTTCTAAATAAGCACATCCAATTAAAAATGTACAATTTTTTGAAAACAATAAACGACCAGCTTCAACCTGCACATCATGTAAAGCTTTATCTTGCATTAATCTACTCCGTATTTATGCATAACATAACGTTGTTGTATAATCGATAACACATTACTCCATGTCCAATAAATAACAAGGCCCGAAGCAAATTGACCCAACATAAACGTAAATATAACTGGCATCCAACGTAATACCATCGCCTGATTTTTGTCTGAAACTTGAGGACTCATTTTTTGTTGAAGATACATTGTTATACCCATTAAAACTGGCCAAACACCTATATTTAAGAACGAAGGAACATCCCAAGGGATAAGACCAAATAAAGTAAATATAGAGGTTGGATCCGGAGCCGACAAATCCTGTATCCATCCAAAGAATGGAGCTTGACGCATCTCTATAGAAACAGATAGTACCTTATAAAGTGAAAAGAAAATCGGAATTTGAATAAATAGCGGTAAGCAACCTGATGCTGGATTAACTTTTTCCTTACGATATAAGAGCATCATTTCTTGGTTTAAACGCATTCTATCGTCTTTATAACGTTCTTGTAATTCTTTTAATTTAGGCTGTAATTTACGCATTTTAGCCATACTTTCATAAGACTTACCAGCTATTGGTAATAATAACAACCTTAATAACGTTGCAAAAATTAAAATAGCAACACCCATATTTCCAACTAGGTGATTTAAATAACTGAGAATAATTAAAAAGGGTTTCGTCAAAAAATAAAACCAACCAAAATCAATTGCTAATTCAAACTTTTCAACTCCTAACTTCTCTTGATAATCTGCCAAAAGTTGTAATTCCTTAGGTCCCGAGAAAAAATGAACTGTACGAGAAATTGTTTGACCTGCAGGGATTGTGAAAGATGGACTAACAAAATATGCCGAATAAACATCCTTCCCTTGAACTTCTTGATAATTAAAAACACCTGAAACGTCTGATAAACTTTGTTCAAAAATCAAAGCGGAAAGCCAATATTTTTCTGTTAAACCTAACCAGCCTCCTTTTGTTATAAAACTTTCTTTTTTATCCTCTTTAATATCCTTAAGTTTAACTTCCTTTAAAGAGCCATCTAAAACACCAACAAATCCTTCATGAACTGTTGAAACTTGAACTGCTTGAGGATCAATGCGAACGATTGCTCCATCTGTTAAAAGTGTAATTGCTATATCTGATTTATTATTGACCTCATCCTGAATTGTAAACATATACTCTTTATCAAGTTTAATAATTCTTCTAAACTCTATACCCTGTGTATTTTCCCAAGTTAAAGTCACAGGACTATCCGGTGTTAATTCTTGTTTATCTGCGTGCCATATAGTTTCATCTGTCGGAACATCCAGTCCTTTCGTCAGACTCGTCATCCCAAAAGCAACATAATAAGAGTGAGTTAACAATGTAACGTCTGGACTATCTTTCTCTATATTTTCTCTAAATTGACGAAGCGTTAATTTATCAAAACGAGCTCCTTTTAAACGTATCTCTCCTGCTAATGTATTGCTTTTAATCATTATCACAGGAGAAGTATCATCTTCTTTAAAGACATTTACCTTATCATCTGTTTTTTCTGAAACAGGATTATATTGTTCTTTTACAATCTGCTCTTCTTTCGATTGCTCGCTCCTAATAAGAGGCTGTACTTCAGAGGGAAAAAACACCTCAAAACCAAACAAGACAACTAAAGATAATACGATAGCAATTGCTACATTTTTTAAATCATTTTTATTCATTTAATCTTCCTTACGTTTCATAAAAACATCCGGTACAGGATCATATCCACATCCTCCCCAAGGATGACATCTTAAAAGTCTTTTGCAGATTAACAGAATTCCCTTAAAAAATCCATGCTTTTGAATCGCTATTTTTGCATATTGTGAACATGTCGGCTGAAAACGGCAACACGGAACTTTAAAAGGAGAAATAATAATCTGATAAAACGATATAATAAAAAGGCCTATAAAACTAAATATTTTCATAAAGCCTCCTTTAAATAGATACTACTGCATCTTTTAAATCTTGCACTAAATCTTTATGCGGACGAGTTAATGTTCGTGTACGACCTATAACTACATAGTCGCATCCACTTTGAGCTATTTCTGGTAAATAAAGACGAACGACTTCTTTTAAACGCCTACGAATACGGTTGCGTTTCACAGCATTACCTATTTTCCGGCTTGTTGTGAAACCAACGCGTATTGAACTCTTATATTGATTTTCTTCAGGCCGAACAAGAACTTGTAAAATCAAACCTTTTGTTACATATTTTCTGCCTTGTTCAGCAACGTTCACAAAGTCTTTGTGTTTTTTCAATCGTACAAGGGGTTGAATCATCGTCGACACCCTTTAGTTTTGGTGCTTAAGCAGACAAAACTTTACGGCCTTTTTGACGGCGAGCATTTAATGCTTTACGACCGCCTACTGTTGCCATACGACTTCTAAAACCATGACGGCGAGAACGAACCAATTGTGAAGGTTGATATGTACGTTTCATGGTCATAACTCCAATTTTAAATTAATCCTATAAAGCGCGCCTTTTATAATGCACTTTTATCAAATTGTCAACAACTTTTTATTAAGCGTTCTGACGTTGGTTATATAAAGACAAAACTAAGGAAGGGGTACGATTATGATCTGCCTCTTGAACCATAGCCTGTATCCGAGCCTCTCTTTGTTGATATTGCTCCGGAGATAACATCGAAATCTTTCCCTTATCCTCCATATAAGCAAGCTTTATCATATCGTCTGCTAAACCAGCCATTAGCGCAATTTCAACTGGCATCAATGCAAGTTGTATTGTTTCTTTTTTTTGACGACGTTCTTCTCTGCGTTTGACTTCCTCAGGCGTTGCATCATTATAATAAGAAGCTCTATTCATCGCTCCGTAAGAAATATCTCTCGCAATTTTCAATTGCGTCATAACATAATGTGCATTGTCTAAAGCTGCTTGAGAATACATACCTGATTTCTTCATATCATTATAAACATCTACAGCGACTAAAAAGTCATACATAACATCATCTCGATTCGATTGAAGCGTCTCTAACTCGACATCTGTTACAATACCATCCGCAAAAACACCATTAACAAGTGCATTTACTGATGATACATCTCTTCTTGCATCATTTGAAACGCCTGCATACCTGCCGACGTTAGGAGCATTATCACTCAAATGAACTTGTTGTCTTTCTGCTATTCTTGATTGAAGTGTATGCTCTTGAAGCATTTGATTCTTTTTATCTAAAGTATCTACCATATTTTATCCTACCTTTCTTTATCTCTTATCAGTATAGGAAATTTGTTGACAAAAATCAACCTCTTTCTAATTCTTCAAAATCTTTAACTTATCAAACGGATGATAAGTATCATCTTCTTCTTTTCCTTCTTCATAAGAAAAGACTAATCCTTTATTCTTTTTAGGAAATAAATCTAAAGATAGGGATAATTGTTGAATAATGTACTCCCCTATATCTAAATAATCGCTTTCTAAAGGCTCTATATCTTCTGCTTCCATATCCAAATCCAACTCAGTTTCTTGTCGAGATGACTTTTCGAATACTGTATTAAAGGAATTAATAATACTTTCTTCGAAAGGTTCTAAGGTAACAACACACTGATAAGTCACCCTCGCCTCAAATGTCCCTCTGACCTTAATTCTTGTTTGACCTTTGACTTCAACATGAGCTGTTAAACTCTTTAAATCTACCAATTTTAATCTATTCGCAATAGCTTTTAATTGTTCTGGCGTTGCTTTTAAATCAAATACTTTTCCTGTATCTGGGATATTTCTTATATCAATAACTTGAGGCATTTCTGATTTTATCATTGTTTTTTTGTTCCTTTTCTTCTATATATAAATTAAGTCATAACAAAGAAGGATAAAATGAGCAAGATAACTTTCATCTTTTTTAGTATTTTTCTATTAGCCAGTTGTTCTCTCCCAACGAATCAAATTGGTGATATGCCTTCTGAAAAACGTATTTCCGCTATTAAATCGGGAAAACATACAAAAGAAGATGTTTCCCGTTTAATTGGCAGTCCTGCTCATATTACTTTATTTCAAGAAGAATCTTGGATATATGTTGAATCTAAAGAACAGCAAAGAGCCTTTTTAGCTCCCAAAGAAACAAATCGTAAAGTCCTTGTTATAACTTTTGATGCAAATAATACTGTTTCTAAAATAAGTCAACTAGACATGAGTGATGCTATCAATGTTCCTTATGATACTGACGTAACGAAATCTTATGGTAAAGATTTAAGCGTATGGGATGAGCTTATTGGTAATTTCGGCCGTTTCCCTGCCAAAAATCAACAGCGATAAATTATTTTAAGTTTAAAGGAATAACACGCCCAAACTGAGTTTGATATTTTTTATTCTTCCGAACTTCAGAAGCCTTAACTTGAACGACATCTCCCGAAATCGTTGTATAACAAATTTCCTTAATTACTGGAGCTTTTTCAATATGATAAGAAAAACGACCTTTTTCTTTATCTATATTCCATTTTAAAATTTTCATTATCTCCTCCTCTTTATTATTTGTATCAATGTATGTCTTCATGTAAAAAATGTCAACACTCAAAAAGATAGACTTTTCCATTTTTTTTACTTAAAATACCTTTATGACTGAATATACTATTGATGATTTTTTAGGTGGTCTAATTCATCTTAAACAAGAAAAAACTGGCTATCGCGCAACAAGTGATGCCGTTCTATTAGCTTCAGCTATACCAGCTTTACCGGGGCAAGAAATTTTAGATGTCGGTTGTGGAAATGGTGCTGCTTGTTTATCATTAGCTGCTAGAGTTCCTAATCTATCTTTAACAGGCATTGAAATTCAACATGACATGGGTGCTTTAGCTGTTGAAAATAGTCTTATCAATCAACAAGATTTTCATTTAATTGAAGCAGACATTCGTTCTTTTATCCCAGAACTTCATCAAAAAACATTCCATCATGTTATGACTAATCCGCCTTATTTTACAGAAGATCCCACACGTCAGACAATTCAACATGCAATTGCTCATAAAGAGCAATTCCCTCTTTCTGAATGGATTAACTTCTGTTTAAAACATCTTCGACCTAAAGGAACTTTTACAATTATTCATCGAGCAGAAAGACTTCCCGAAATATTAACTATTTTGGACAAGAAATTAGGTGGTATTATTGTTATTCCTTTTTGGCCGAAGAAAGGACAAAAACCCAAACGCATTCTTATTCAAGGAACTTTGGGAACCAAAAAGCCTTTTACTTTACATCCTGGCTTTATTTTGCATAATCAAGATAATACCCGAACTCAAGAAATTGAAGATATTATGAGACAAGGAAAAGCCTTACCTTTTTAAAATTATCATTGTTATTTCCGAAGGTGTCATCAATCGGACAGGGAAACCTCCCCATAAGCCAGTTCCTGAACTTACATAAAGAATTGTGTCCTTAATAAAATAAAGCCCTTTAATAAACCCATCATTAAACCGACCGACCAGCTGATTGAAAGGCCAAAACATTTGACCTCCATGTGTATGACCAGATAGTTGCAAATCAATTTTATTTCGAGAAAAATCAAGAACTTGATTTGGATAATGCGCCATTAAAATACGAGGAATATCTTCTTTAATATTTTTAAATGTAGCTTGAATATCTGGCTTTTCACCCAAAGAAGGAACACCCCCAACAGCAACAGATTGAGTCCCCTCTCTAAGGATAACAGATTGATTACTCAACACTGGAATTCCTAAGCTTTCAAAAGCTTTTGTCCACTGTTTTGCTCCAAAATAATATTCATGATTTCCTAATACCATATAAACGCCCAGAGGAGCTTTTAATTGTTTTAACAGCTCTAATTGAGGCAACAATTCTTGAGGATATCCATCTATCGTATCCCCTGTAATAAGAATAACATCAGGATTTTGATTGTTTGTTCTATGAACAACGTCTTGCAACCACTCCTTGCTAAAGCCCGAACCGATATGTAAATCTGAAAGTTGAATAATCTTTAAAGGCTCAAAGTCTTCTGGCGCATTTTTCAAAGCAATTTGAATTTCCTTCACTTCTGGAACCTTAAAGGTATTCCATATACCATCGGCCGTAACAAAAATACTAAGGATAAACAAAACACTCATTAAATGAGGAATTTCTATATGGAATAACAAGAGAATTAGACTAATGACAATACCAATCATCATAAGTAAAAAAAGTATAATAAGCCAAATTTGTAAAAAACCTGTACTTATCATAAACCATGTTGGCAACCTATAGAATCCTTCTGTTCTAAAAAACATTGAGAAAATAACCATCTTTTGAGAGATTAACAAAATCAACAGAGAAAATAAAAATTTAAACCCAATAGGAATTTGCAAAGGTATGACCAAAAAATGTATGACAACAAAAGCTATCATAAACATAACAATACTTGCACCAACAAAAAACATCATAATCTCCTTTTTCTTTTTATATAAAACACCCCTTTTATAAAAGCAAGAAAATCTTGTATAAATGCATGAAATATGCTAAATATAAGCCCTATGATTGATATAAATGATATTACAGTTCAAATCGGTTCAAAAGTTCTTTTAGACCATGCAAGTGCTCATATTTCAGACAAACAAAAAGTCGGGTTAATTGGAGCTAATGGGAGTGGGAAATCCACTCTTTTTAAAGTACTTAAAGGGGAAATGGGGACTCAAACCGGAAGTGTCTCCTTTCCTGCTCGTTATAAGATTTCTTCTGTTTTACAGGAATTTCAAGACATAGATATCTCTATTTTAGACTTTGTTTTATCTCAAGATAAAGAGCGGACAGAATTATTAAAGCAATTGCAATGCGCTTCCGATTCAGAAGTTGCTGATATTCATGAACGATTAAATATGATAGGTGCCTCATCAGCTCAAGCACGAGCTATCAGCATTCTCATTGGTTTAGGTTTCAAGCAAAGTGACATAGATAGAAATTTATCTGAATTTTCAGGAGGATGGAGAATGCGTGTTGCTCTAGCTGCTGCTTTATTTGCTCCTTCTGATGTTCTATTATTAGATGAACCAACAAATCATTTAGATTTAGAAGCATCTATCTGGCTTGAAAATCATTTAAAATCATACAAAGGAACACTTTTACTTATCAGTCACGATAAGCATATTTTAAATTCTCTTTGCGATCATATTTTACATCTTCATGATAAAACTTTGACATTCTATAAGGGAAATTATGATACTTTTGAATTAACACATGCGCAGAAACAAGAGCTTCTTGTAAAGCTCATCCAAAAACAGGAAGAAAAAAGAGCTCATTTACAATCTTTTGTCGATCGCTTTCGCTATAAAGCAACAAAAGCAAAACAAGCTCAGAGCAGACTAAAAATGCTTCAAAAAATGGAAACTATTGCCCCTTTAGAGGAAAATTTATCATCTCATTTTTCTTTTCCTCAACCAGAGCATCTAGCTCCTCCAATAATTACTTTAGACGATGTTTCTGTCGGATATACAGACATACCAGTTTTAAAAAAACTAAACTTACGTATTGATGGAGATGACCGAATTGCTCTTTTAGGAGCTAATGGAAATGGAAAATCTACGTTTGCCAAACTCCTTGCTGGGCGTCTAAAACCTATGTCTGGAACTATTAAACAATCTAAAAAAGTTAAGATTGGGTATTTTGCTCAACATCAAACGGAAGAATTACCTCTCAACAAATCGCCTCTCACGCATATTCATACTTTAATGCCTGATGCTTCTGAAACGAAATGTCGAAACCATCTTGCAATGTTTGGTCTTAACCAAGAAAAAGCTCTTACCCCTATTCAAAATTTATCTGGAGGAGAAAAAGCGAGATTACTTTTTGCTTGTATGGCTTATGATGCCCCTGCCTTGCTCATTTTAGACGAGCCAACAAATCATTTAGATATCCAAGGAAGAGATGCTTTAATTGAAGCATTAAATGCCTATGAAGGAGCTGTCTTACTGATAACGCACGACATGACTCTTATTCAGCTTATCGCTGAAAGACTATGGCTTGTCAAGAACGGAACTTGCCAATCATTTGATGGAGATTTAGATGATTACAGGACCTTATTACTAGAAGATAATAAACCTTCGATAAGCATAAAAGAAAACTCAACTCTTTCTCGAAAAGAAGAACGTCAGAAAAAAGCTGCTATTCGAACTGAATTAGCCCCATTAAAAAAAGAACTTTCTTCTATAGAAAAAAAGATTTCAATGTTAACAGATCAAAAAGAGGAACTTATTTCTCAATTCGAAACAACATTTAATGCGGACAAAATTGTAAATCTTCAAAAAGAAGTTAGCAAAATACAAAAAGAAATCGAAGAGTTAGAAGAAAAATGGCTCAGTCTATCTGAGTCGATTGAACAAATAACCATTAAGCTTTAAATAATCAATTTTCAACATTTTCTACTTCAAAAGATGGTAACTGAGGTACATGCATTATCGGAACTTCATAATCTAAAATAATGTCCTGTAATTCTAAATTAACCTCAAAGATTAAAGCCTTAGAAGCCTGAGATAGAAATACTCGAAAATCCTCATTTATATAATCTAAAATTAATGTTTCACATCCTTCACGATGAAACAAAGCATGTTCTCCTCCTGCATAAATAATACGGCCAAGTGAAGCATTTGCTCCATCTTCATGAGGAATAATAATAACAGGCATATAATTTTCTGATACAAAACAAGTATATTGTTTCAACTGTTTCATATCAACGCCCTTTTTTTTGTATTTCTCGTATAATCGACGCTGTACCAAATTCAGAAGATATACCTATTCTTCTGGTCGGAATATAACTAACAACCCCTGAACAAAATTCTACCCCAAAAGCTGTCCCCAAAATCAGACCAATACTTGTCAGTTTTTTTACTCCCGCTTTCAAAAATGTATTTGTTCCTAACTTTGCTCCTGTTTTCTGAATAACTTTTTCATTTATTTTTGCTGTTAACTCTGCTGATATTGGCATTCTGGAAGCTTGTTGAACTAGTCTTTTATAGCCCTCCCCAGCTTCACGAAGCATTACACTATATTGTGAATTATGCTTTGCATGCCCATAAAAAATTAATTTTTTTGGATCTCTAGGATCAACAATCATTACTAACCGTTCATCTGACTTTTTACCTAACGGAAAAAAAGAATAAATACCTGCCCCTTCTTTTTTTATTAAATTTTTAGGTAATCTATTAAACTGACTGACTTGCGTCAAATCAATATCTTCAACAGCATCTATAAAAGCCTGACGAGCTGCCCTATTATGACCGAAAATATCTTTTAACACCTTTTCAGGAAAAACATTTTCTATCTCCATTAACTAAACTCTCCTATTTATTCATCCTTCTCTTTTAATGAAGCCATTCGAATAGAAAAAGCTTTTTTTAATTGTTGTGTTGCTAATTGGACAGGTTCTTTTGGAAAACTTATCTGATACTTATCTTCTAAATCCTGAATACGTTGACGATCAGATTGAAGTAACTTTTCATACGTATCTGTTAAATAAATATATTGAACCAAATAATTAATAATCTCCTCTGATGAGGCTGTTCTTAAAAATTCAGACATCTCTTCTTTTCGTTTAGATGATACACGCATCTCTAAATATCCTTTCCTAAAATATAAGTATATTATAACATTTTTTTTCAAGAATAACAATTAAATATATTATTTTGAAAATGTAGTTAATTACTATATTTCACGCATTAAATTAGCATTCCAAACATCCTCGATAGGTTGAGAAAATAAAGTCATCCCGATAATCTTCTGAACTTCTTCTGCAGTATACGTTTTCCCAACAAAATCTATTCGAATAAAATCTGGATGTATTTCCTGAGCTTCTTTTATCATACAAAGAGCTTTATCTGCATATACACTGGCCTGACAATTTTGTGATACGACTTGATATGTTTTCCCTTTTAATTGAATATCCCATTGTTTCCTTTGTCTATCACAAGAAGAACAAGGATTTTCCCGTATACAATTTGCACTTATAAATAAAACTGGATCTGTATAAGCTGGCAACACAATAGGTAAAGGAGAATAACTCGCAAGGTCTTTCATGTTTTCTAAGGTATCTTCAGGAGAGAGTGTTACTCTTCTAGCTCCCATTTCCTTTGCCATTTGGATAGCTTGAGGATTCATCATATAAATAGAGTTATCAAAAGATAAATCTATCCCCTTTTGTGGAAGTAATTCTAATCCCCAAAAATGGCCTATTTCCCATTTATGATATCCTAAAGCAAGAAATGTAGAAATAATTTCCTTGAAAGGCTCAACATTTCGGCACACAGCTGGAAGAGATAACCGAATTTTATTTTTAGGAAATACCTTTAAATCTTTTTCTTTTATCTCTTTGGATAGAACGATAATAATTTCAGCAAACTTCGATAAATCCAACAAGGATGACGAAGCAATATTATCTGTCTTAATAATATACTGAGGCTGCTGGAGGTGCTCTATTTTCTCAATGCTCGGAAGATAGCTTTTCTTTTGTTCAATCTGAATTCGAGCATATAATGTTCTTCGTATTTCATTCAAAAGAGAAGCAGGTACAAACAAATTTTCTGGGTTATGTACATGAAGCTGATTTATAGAAAAGAGTGTTTCTCCTGTTTTATCAAATGCTTTTCGAATAGCTTGTTCCACCTTTTCAGCGTAAAGCGCTTTTTCGTTAAGAGCAACATCTAGAGATACTTCTTGGCCTTGTGATATAGCTGCTATTTTTTGAGAAGAAATTTTGACTTCAACATTGATTGGATATTTTGGCTTATATAAACCAGGCTTTGGCTTTTCATACGGGTATGCTCCTTTAACAGATGTTGAAGAAGCTAAATAAACCGTATCTCCCTGATGAATAAAAGGTGCTTTAGGAGGTAAAATTATTTCGACACGTTGTCCTTCTTCTGCTTTAAAAGTAGGATGCCCTTGAACTTTCATTTTTTCAAGAGAGAAACCATAAGGCTTTTCTTGTCCTTTGACATCAATCTGAATTCCATCATATCTTTCAATCGTATGTGTAGGCTTTATTGTTAAAACACCTTTGACAACAGAAATAACATGGCCGATCGGTAATCCTCTATGTCCAACAAAATCCTTGTCTATAACATCTTTATTCTTTCCATTAAAATGTAATTTTGTCCAAGGTCTTGCAAAAATCTGCTTTAATCTTTCTTCCTTGGCAGAATCTGCTCCTTTCCCATCTAAAATAGAACGATAATAGTCTGTCACTGCCGCAACATAAAGAGCATTTTTCTTCCGTCCTTCTATTTTTAAAGAAACACCCGGCAACTTTAATACATCTTCTCCAAGAGCTAAATCTTTCATAGAAAACAGGTGCATTTTTTCTCCTGTTTCTGTCAAAAAACATTCTCGACACGGGTACAAACATTTTCCACGATTAGCACTCTTCCCCGTTGTTAAAGATGAAAACAAACAAAGACCGCTATAAGAATAGCAAAGAGCTCCATGAACGAAAACCTCTACCTCTACGCCTGCTTTTTCCTTAATGTCTTTAATCTCGTTAAATGTTAATTCTCGAGCTAGGACAACACGTTCAAAGCCTAATTTCTTTAAAGCAAGGGCTCCTTGTAAATTATGAACTGCCATTTGCGTACTCGCATGTAATGCTAGATCTGGATAACTTTGTTTAATTACTCTTGCAACACCCAAATCCTGAACAATAACAGCATCAATATGTGCTGCGACACAAGCATCTAATGTCTCTAATAAATCCGGTAACTCTTTCGTTTGAAGAATTGTATTAATCGTTACATAGACCTTACGATTTAAAGAATGAGCATATCCCGTAAAATCTGCCAACGTTTCTGCATCAAAATTTGTTGCAGTTGCTCTTGCTGAAAATTTCTGTAAGCCTAAGTAAACTGCGTCCGCTCCGTAATAAAGAGCTGCATATCCTGCTTCAATATCTCCTGCAGGGGATAAAAGTTCTGTCTTCATTTATAATCCTTAAAAATGAAATCTGATACCTAACATATATTCATTTATACTCTTTCCTTGCTTATGATTCAAGCGATATTCCCCTGCAAAAGCCATATTTCGAGTAAATGAATAAACCATTTCTGTTTTCACATTAAGTTGATTTAAATAATTATTATAAGATATGATGCGTTCTATTTGTCCCAATAGTCGAAAATTATCAAAGTCTGATAAAAAACCGCCAACAGCACCTACTCCTAATGCCTGATTATGAGGAATAAACCCACCATATTTAAAATATGTATTAACAAATCCAAACACATAAGTGGATGGAAGTATTGCATAAGATATGCCAGTTCCTCCATTTAAATTATAAACATATCCCTCTTCGTTTGTTTTATTATCTATTTCTCTATTTATTGTCGTCTTAACATTATAAGAGATGGGATGAAATAACGCATTCCAAGGTGAAATAGAAGTTATCTCAACAAGAGATAAATCTTGTAAAACTAATTTTTCTTTTTGATTATAATATCTCACAACCGTATTTAAAAAATTAATCTCTGCCCCTCTTAAAAAGCCTGCATTCTTATCTGTTAAAGAATGATATGCGGGCCGAAGGCTAACCTCTTGAAAAGATTCTCCTTGTCGAAATCCCTGGCTAAATGTTAATCGTGCTGAATCATGAGCTTCTAATGGAGAAGGAACATCTTCTAAAGGCTGAAATGTATCCTTTTCTTCTATTTTCGTTCTTGCACGAAGTGTTTCAAAACTTCGCTTACGATAATCCGCTAATTCTAAATCTCCTTCTATATATGCATATTGATAAAATTCATAAGCTGACTGAAGAACATTGGCCTTTTCTTGATTAGTTAACTCCTCTATATCCCATTCATTCTCATGAATTAACTTCAAATAAGCTTTTCGTTCTTTCTTGTTCATTTGACTATATTGATTTTGAATTCTCTTCTGTCGAGAAGGTCTATAAGCAATATCCTTCACAAGACCAGGCCTTTTAGCAACAGCCTTTAATGTATCCAAAGGAATTGCATGGATAGGAAAATCTGCAGCTAATTGCCATTCTGGTTTAACGGCATCTAATACTTCCATCAGCATATAAGAACAATTTTCTGTAAAGAAATAATACCTTGTTTGCGTTTGTCCAACTTCCCATAAATGAGCGACAAAAAAATCTAATTCTTCTTGCGTTAAATTTAATCGCAATTCCCAAATATCTCTATTCTCAATGTTATTGTATGTATTAATGATATCGTAATAAGGTTTAACTGTAAAACCGCCTAAATATCCTCCTGTTAACCCCCAAAAAGCGAACAAAACTCCATTTTCATTTGGATCTACAAAAGCACCATAATTAACTCCATGCGAAACAAGTTGTGTCCGTCCTTCTGGGATATCTATTCTCAATAATGTATGCCCAAATAGAGAAGAAGGATTATTCATATATGCATCTGTGTAAAGAAGTGTTAATCCTTTAGGATTTAAATCTTTTTTAAATTGTTCATACTCTTCACATACAGGAAAAGACGTTGAAATAAGACCTTGTTTCTTTAAGTAAATATATCTTGCGGGGAACAAACATTTTTTCTTTACATCTGCACTATTAAACAAATCTATTGAAGCTTGTAATTCTGCCTCTGGATTTCTTTTCCCATCAGAACTTAAGAAAAAATTTTCCGAATCAATTGTACTTTCTTGATATCCCAACCACTGAGGCCGATAATGCCCTAAAGCCAACCACTCTAATGAGGCAGCTTGAAGGCTCGTCGTAAATAAAAGAAGAGTTATTTTGAAAATCAAAATAACTCTTCTTACGCGCATTATCTCATAAACCTTAAGCTGCTTTTACATTCAACAAATCTAACAAAGTCGCAGCAACATGAACTACTTCAACATCATCTGTTGGGAATAATTCATTAAAGTGAGACTTTGATACTGCAGCAACTTCATCAGATGAAACACCTAATATTCCTGCAATTGTCATAATGGTTTCACCTTCACCTTTTGATGCGTCTAAGGCATATTGTTCCATATTATTTTCTAAGAACGTAAAGAACATTTTTTGAGTACCACCTGTAATACGCCCATTTGGATCGCATCCAGAAGTTCCGGAAGTAATACCAAATGTTTGCGTCCCAAAAAATCCATTTGTTGTGACAGCTAAAACCTGTGCTGCAGGACCACTTTGCCCACGCCATGCCATGCTTCCCAATCCACAGCCTGTGCTATCATGAGCAGATACTGAGCCAGCAAAGGCACACCCGATAACAAAAGCAACTGAAGCTAAAACTATTTTTTTCATGTTTATCTCCTTTAATAAATAACTCCGACATATTAGCATACTTACATATGATTTCAACCATTTTTATTTTATTTTAGATGAGTCAACTCATTACAAAAACAAACGAAAACGTTGACAAAACAACAGAAAGAGATTAAATTAGCTCATCAGAAAAGGAAAAAAAGATGTCTCAAATTAAATTTATACCTGTTGGTGGTATCTATGAATTCGGAAATCAAGGTTACTTATACGGCTTTGAAGATGAATGGATTCTCATCGATGCAGGTTCTCAATTCTCTTCAACAGATAAAACTTATCATAGTTATCCTGATTATAGTTTTGTTGATTCTTTAGGAGATAAATTAAAAGCTCTTATTATCACACATAATCATGAAGACCACCTTGGTGGTATTACACGTTTTATGATGTCTCATCCTCATATCCCTGTCTATTGCACACCTTTTGTGGAAAGTCATATTTGGTTAAAAGCTTCACAACAAGATTTACGTTTAAAGTTAAAGAGACACCCTCTTCATAGTTGTTATCAAGGACATCTCATTCCTGTTGGAGATAAATTTAAGATTGAATTTATTTCTGTCAATCATTCCACTCCAGAATCGAGTATGATTTATATCGAAACACCGAATGGTAATGTTCTACATACAGGTGACTGGAGATATGAGCGAAATCCTATTGGGAAAGATCGTATGAATTGGGCTCGATTAAATGAAATTGCTCAAAAAGGATTAACAGCTCTTGTTGCTGATTCTACTGGAATTTTAAATGAAACCAAGAATCCTTTAAGCGAAGCTGATGTCAAAAAAAGCCTTTATTCCATCTTTCAAAAAACAGTTCATAAAGATAAAGTCATAATAGCAACAACATTTTCAACTCATACAGACAGAATTAATGCTCTTTGCGAAATTGCTCATAATCTTGGGCGCGACCCTAAATTTGTCGGAACTGGGATGCAAGCTAATAGTGGTGTCTCAAAAAAATACGGATTACTCCATGAAAAAAGAATCGTTGGTGAAGGTTGGATGAATAATCCAAATAGCTTTTATATAGCTACGGGTTGTCAAGCAGAAGTAAACTCGGCGATGGACTTGTTTGCCCAAGGAGCCCCTTTGAAACGGCCGACCTGTATTTTATTTTCAGCGCGGGTTATTCCGGGAGAGGAAGAAAAAGTGGCTGCCATGAAAGCCGTTCTGCGGGCAAAAGGATATGACTTGATTGAAAATGACGCCACTCACTTAACACACGTTTCCGGCCACGCGCCGCGCGTGGATACGGAACACTTAATTCGATTAATGAAACCCCGAATTTACATTCCGATTCACGGCAATGAAGACCACTTGAAAGCCAACGTCCGTTTGGGACAGGAATTACGTGTTCCCTGCCCGATTTTACTTAAAAAGTGCGGCGAGCAAATTTCTTTTTCAAAGACATCCGAACCAATTTCGGAACAGCTTTACACGCCCGTTAAAGTGGTCGTTCACAGCAAAGAACGATCCTTTGAAAAACGGATTTTTGAAAAATCAACCGGGAAAAATCGGAAACGGACTTAATCCAACAACTTGGCAATCGTATATTCATCATGCCATGCCCCGTTGATAAAAGCCGTTTCTTTTAACCGCCCTTCGATGACGAATCCTTTTTTCAGGTAAAGGGCAATCGCGGCCAAATTTTGACACCGAACGGATGCTTCAATACGGTGCATCTTTCTGTCTTTAGCCCACATTTCCATTTGATCTATTAAAAAACCGCCGATACCCTGACGTTTATACCCGTCCAAAATCATCAACCCGAAGCGACAGGTTCGTCCGAGCCACGGATGATCCAGCTTCGGAATACCCCCGAAAATATGGCCGACAAGCTCGGAACCGTCAAAAGCACCCAAATGAAAAAACCTTTTATTTTCATACTGAGCCGCCAATTGTTCCGCATCCTTTACGGGTTGGCCCGGATACTGATTGGTAAAAACGGTTTGTTCCCCGATTTTCACAAAAAACCGTTGAGCCGCCGGTGCATCCGCTTTTGTCAAAGGCCGCACATCGACCGAACGCCCCTCTTTTAAGTGTAAAGAAATTCCCATCGCATTCTCCTTTTTGCCATTATATTTGCCATTATAAATAAAATAAGATGAAAAACAACCCTTTCTTTTTGTGTCAAGACACCTTACCTTATCAAAAAGGAGAGGAACTATGACAACCGATTGGAAGAAAACATTAACGCCCGAACAGTACCACATTTTACGCGAAAAAGGAACCGAAGCGCCTTTTACCGGCAAATACAATGATTTTTTTGAAGACGGCATTTATCGATGTGCCGGTTGCGGTCAGCCGTTGTTTCAATCCAAGCACAAATTCAAAACTCATTGTGGATGGCCGAGTTTTGATGAAGCAATTCCTGGAAGTATTATATATGTCGAAGATAACTCTCTTTTCATGAAACGAATTGAGGGCGTCTGTAGTAATTGCAAAGGACATTTAGGACATGTTTTTAATGATGGTCCAACAAAAACACATCAACGCTACTGCATCAATTCTTTAGCTCTTGATTTTGAAAAAGAGAAATAAAATAGCTTTTATTTAATATTCGTGGCTTTCCGCTAATCTTAAGATTTTGTCTTTAACAAAAACAACCCCGCCCCATTGTCGAACATATTTTATATGTGTTTTTTCTATTTCTTCTTTGCATTGAGCTAAAAACGACTTAAATACCCTTTTGCCAACCGGAGTCTTTAGTTGCTTTTGAGTCGTTTCTAAAAACTCTGGGAAAGCCTCCTCTCTTGACTGATTGGTTCTATCATACTGTAAGGCCATAAATAAAGCTTGAATACGATCCATATCATGAACGAAGAGTGCTTCTGGCGTTTTTTGATCTTGGTATTCTTTAAAGAGTTTTATTAAATCAGGAGCATTTAACTTTTCAGCGATTAATTGCATGGCTTTTAATTCTTTTTCTTTTTTGTCTTCTGTACGAATATTATCTGAAGGAGTTATATCTCCAATAATTGTTTCTGCTTGATCATGAACAATAGCCAAATCCAAACATTTTTCCTTATCTAGATTCTTCGGAATAAAAGTTCTAACCAAAAACGCTACAGATAAAGCATGAGAAGCCACAGTCTCTGAGTTTAAAATACCGTGTTGAAGCCATCCTTTTCTTGGTAAAGAGCTTAATTTTTCTTGCTGATTTAACAAATATAAAAAATCCATTTTCAACCTCGTTAAAATGATGTATGAGTATATCATAAAAATTGACTTTTTTCTAGAACAAACAACATTTATTGCGTCCAAAGGAGAAATAAAATGCCTTTTATTGCAACAGAGAATAATGATAAAATATATGTTACAACTAACCACCCGAACCAGAAATCCAGAGGACTTTTATTTTTTATACATGGATTAGCCTCTAATTCAGATGAAAATGTCATTAAAGCACCTCAGCAAGAATGTCTAAAAAATGGCTGGACAACAATTACATTTGACTGCCGTCATTCCTTTGGCAAAAGCTCTGGGAAATTAGAAAACGCACGTCTTAAAACATATCTTGAAGATTTAAAAAACGTTATTAACTGGGCCCAAAAACAACCTTTTTATCAAGAACCTTTCGGTTTAGTTGGTCATTCTTTAGGCGGAGCAACAGCTTTATGTTATACAAGAGAAAATCCAGATAAAGTAAATAACTTAATTCTTATAGCTCCTGTCATCTCCGGAACTTTTTGGGAAGAAGCCTGCCTTAAAAATATTCATGATTTTTATCTTGACTGGAAGCAAAAAGGTTCTTTTCTGTATCAAGACCCATATCACCAAGATTGGAAAGGAAATATCTCCTTCGATGTATTAAAAGAAACATTTTCATATGATGCTACTGTCTTTGCTGAAGAAATTAAAGCACCAGTCTGTATAATAGTCGGAAAACAAGATGCAGTTTCCTTAGTTGAGCATAATCAAACTTTTTATAACAAACTACATGCTCTTAAAATGTTGCGAATATTATCTGATGCAGAACATACACTTCATACAGAAAAAAATGCCAAAGACCTAGCAAAAACATGCATGGACTTTCTAAGTATGTGCCAAAATCCTAAATTATATTATACTTACCTATTTGAAAAAGAAATACTTCCTTCAATTACAAAAATTTCTAATCAACCCAAGTATGGATATCATGGTATTTCTCATACAGAACAAGTCGGTTTATTTGCTCTTGATTATGCTTTAGCTCTTCATAAAAATCCTCTTCCTGTATTATTAGCTGCAGGGTTACATGATTGTGCGAGGACAAATGATGCCTATGACGAGACACACGGACCTCGTTGTATTCCTATTGCCACAAGTTTTCTAAAAAGCTATCAAAATCAATTAACTACTCTAGAAGAACAACAAATTCTTTATGCTATAGAACATCATACAACAGGAAGGAAGGCTCCTGATTATATTTCAGCCTGCCTATGGGATGGAGATAGAACTCGATTATCTTGGGAAAGAGGCTACCAAGAAGAATATTTTACAACAGCTCGAGCTAAAAAAATTGCAAGTTTAGATGATAAAAGCCAACAAGATTATTTAGAAGAACAAAAAAAATACTTAATTTCTTTAGGTTTAAAAACAGAAGAAGAATATCAAATAGATAAAAATACTTTAATAAAAATGCTCCATAAGACAAATTTTAAAAATTAAGATGTATGTTCCTTTTTTTAAAAGTTCTTGCATTTTGATAAGAACAGATATATAAGACGAAATAAAGTCGGAGCATGGCGCAGCCTGGTAGCGCACTTGTATGGGGTGCAAGGGGTCGTGGGTTCAAATCCCGCTGCTCCGACCAATAAGAAAAAGGATAGCCGTAGGCCATCCTTTTTTATGTTTATAGAGATTGAAGTTCTCAAAAAGAAGAGTTACCTGAAAGCGTAAACATTTCAATTTATCTGATTCTTTCAGTTAAATCCTCTATAACTTCAACGGATAATTTCTCAGACTTTTCTTGATTTTCCCTTAAATATCTTTTTAAATCAGTATGTTCAACTTCTGTTGACTCCTCTTCCAACGGCATAAGAACGTCCTTTATAACGTCGAGGGATAAACCCTCTGAGTCTTCTTGTTCTCTCGGTAGATCTTCCAAGCTTGTAAGAGGATCTTCTTCCCTATATGCTTTTTCGTTAAGAGAAGCTCTTTTTTCCAAATTATTCAATTCTTGGTGAGCCTGTTTTGCAAAATCTGGATATGTTTCTGATCCTACTTTTGAATAATGGACTTTTGACTTATAATCCTTGAAAGAAACATGGTCAGCATAGGCTACAAACTGAGGTTTTTCACGTTCATCAAAAATAATTTGCAATCCATCCAGTTGACCATCTTTGCACGTATTCAAACTCAACAACTTACCATCTTTAAATTGATACCACGTTCCGTTCGCCTTACCGTTTTCATCATACTCAACAATACCATCACCTTCTTTGGTCAAATGCCGAAAGGTCATGTCTTCTACTTCTTTAATCTCTATATCATCAAAACTTTCAATTGCCATTTAGCTTCCTCTTATAACCCCTATAAACACTTTTAATTATACCTTAAAAAGGTTAAATTTTCAACATTAATTGAATTGTTTTATTTAAAATGCATAAATACCGGTCAACATCACACCATGGCTTTCAAAATTATTTCGAAACTGCCCGCTGTATTGAAGACCGACACTAGTCTCTTGTCCACTTGTAATATCCATACGGACATCTATCTGCGTTCCCAATGAAGATAACCCATTTGTTTTGACAAACCCATTGGCTGATGGCGTTTGTACATAGACCCATCTATCTGGTGACTTCATATCGTAAATCATGGAAAACTTCATTTGAGGCACAAAACGATATGTCTTTGTCAAAACAAATTCTTGAGCTATTTTAACACCAGCCAATGCACTAACAACTGAATATGTTTTATCAGATACGAATTCATCTTTTTTTGTCATATAGTCATCGTGTTCTATCCATAAAGAACGAATAGCCACTTGCGGCGTTATAAAATTAAATGTGTACCCAACTGATGCTTGAATTGCTTTATTTTCCCATGAATAAGAACTATTTCCACCTTCCCTATAACGTGTATTTTCATAATCAGCCGTCATATTGATATAAAAATCCGAAGGCTTATATTCACCATAAATAAACACAGCATGAGACTGTGCTGTTAAATCATCTTTTCGAAAATCATCATAAAGATAAGAATATCCTATCCCAACAACACTATTTTCTAAACGTCGTTCAATACCAGCAGCTAAACCGGTCGTATTCACATCTGAACCAGCATTCAAATGCGAATAAAACGGGGTAATCCAAACGTGGTTATTCGTTTGAGCATTCACATATTCTGCACTGTCAAAAGAGGCTATCGAACCGCTCAAGCGCATAGAAATAACATTCATTAATTGATTGGTATGATAAACGGCGTTAGCAACCAAGTCCGGCATTTTTACTGACAAATGATTTCCAGATTGATATAATACCAAATGCAAAGTCGAATCTTTTTGAATAGAATAATCTTGAAGTGTATTACCCTCTTCCAACAGCTTTCCGGCAAAAATCAGTTGTTGCTGATCAGGTGGAATACCTTCCTTATCCTGGATCTTAGCTTTAACATCTTCTATCCTATCCGTTGGTTCAACTTCCAACGTGATATGTTTCCCCGTTAAAGTTTTGACAAAAATCTGCATTCCCCAAGCTGGGGAACAAATTAAAAACAAAATTAATCCTAAAATAACTACTTTTCTTGGGCACATTTTATTTCCTTTCTAGCAAGGAGTACAATACACAAATACGTATTTATTTTCAATTTTTTTTGACAAATTAACTGGAAATGTGCTAAAAAAGCCCAAAAGAGGAAAAGCATGAAAACAGATATTCAACCGGTTTTTACGGTTTATTTAAATCATATTCAAAGTAATTATCAAGTTTTAAAAACAAAAGTGGCACCTGCACGAATAACAGCTGTTGTCAAAGATAATGCCTACGGTTTAGGTGCAACTCACGTTGTTCAAACGCTTTATCCAACATGTTCGGAGTTCTTTGTCGCTTACGCCTCGGAAGGAGCTCAAATACGACCTTTTGCTCCAAGTGCCTCTATTTATATCTTGCAAGGTATTGGTACAGATGATTTAAAAGCTGTTAAAGAAAATCATTTGATTCCTGTTTTATCGTCTTTAGAAGATATCACATGGTGGAACAACCTGGGTATTACCGATATACAACCAGCCCTTCAAATAGATACAGGATTAAACCGACTGGGTATCAGACCGGCTGATTTACAACTTTTAACGCCCGAACAACGTCAAAATATCTGCCTGTTTATGTCTCATCTAGCTTGCCCAGATACACCAACTCATCCGATGAACACATACCAACGAGATGTATTTGAGGAATGTCGTAAAATGTTCCCCCATATTCCTGTATCATTATCAGCTTCAGGTGGAACACTTCTTGGTTCTAAATACACATATGACCTAGTTCGTATCGGCGCCCTTTTATATGGAATAACGTACCCAAAATCAAATGATTTACCATTAAAATCCGTTCTAAACATTCAAGCAACCATCTTGCAGACTGTATCTATCAATGCTGGTGAAAGCGTCAGTTACGGAGCAACCTTTACGGCAAATCATCCGATGAAAATCGCCATCGTCTCCATCGGATACGGAGACGGTTTGTTCGTCAGTTTATCCAACAAAGGTCGTTTTTGGAGCAACGGGAGAAGTCTCCCGATTTTAGGGCGCGTCTGCATGGACAGTACAATATGTGATATCACAAATGCACCTGATCTGCGTCCAGGAGATTTAATCGACGTGCTGAATGAGATTTATACACCTGACGACATGGCTTTGGATGCCGGCACAAGTGCTTATGAAATCTTATCTCGCTTCGGAAAAGGTATTCGGTTCATTCGAAATTATAAGAAGTAGCCTTTAGGCTTGACTCTTCATAAAAAATAATATATATTGCTAACCCTTAACGCCAAGAAAGTGAACACAGGTGTTGGTTTCCTGCTTGTTCGGCTCACGGTTTACCGGTAGAGACTATTGGCACAATTATTGACAACAAAGGAAAACAACAATGTCAAAACGTATTAACGCAAAATATAAAATTGAACGTCGTTTAGGTACCTCTTTATGGGGTCGCGCAAAAAGCCCATTCAACAAACGTGAATATGGACCTGGTCAACATGGTCAACACCGTGGAAAGCCAACGGATTATGGCGTTCAATTGCGTGCAAAACAAAAATTAAAAGGATATTATGGAAACGTTTCCGAAAAACAATTACGTAAGTATTATGCTGAAGCTATTCGCCGTAAAGGAGATACTTCTGAAAATTTAGTCGGCATTTTAGAAAGCCGCCTAGATGCAATTGTTTATCGTATGAAGTTCGTTCCAACAGTCTTTGCCGCTCGTCAATTCGTTAACCATGGACATGTTTTAGTCAATGGCAAAAAGGTTAATATCCCTTCTTACTTAGTTCGTGAAGGAGATAAAATTGAGGTTGCTCCAAAGGCAAAAGAAATGGCTTTAGTTCTTGAAGCTATGGCTTCCACAGAACGTTCCATTCCTGATTATATCGAAGTAAATGAAAAAGAAATGTCTGGCACTTATGTTCGTACTCCAAAATTAGCAGATATTCCTTATGCAGCTCAAATGGAACCGAACTTGGTTGTCGAATTCTACTCTCGATAATCTCGATAAAATACACTATAAAAAGCCTCGTTTTTCGAGGCTTTTTTCTTTTCTAAACAAAAGTTATAACTTTTTATTCTTGACTGTCTTTAAAACTCATATTATATCCTCCTTTAAAAGGAGAGTTAATGTTTTCAAAAGCTTATGATATATCTAAACAAGACAAAATCATTCATATATCATCACTCATAGTGAGTTTTTTATTTCTTTTTCTTCTAGTCAGTGCGTGTTTCTTAGGCTTTCAAAAAGTACGTAGAACTTTTATAACAAATAAAACTGTTCAGACGATTGTTCGAACTGCTCTTATTATATCTGGAAATCCTCAGCAATTTTCACAAATAGGTCCTCTTCCCCTTAATTCCATCTTTAAAGAGGCGTCAGGAAATACATATCAGCTCAATTCTGGTATCATCCTATCTGCTTATGTTCAAGCTGATAACACTTTCATGATTCAACTTCAAAATGTCCCATATTATGTATGCGAAAACATTGTCCTAAGTCAAGCCATTCCCTCCTTTGCTTATGAAGGTGGAAAAAATTTAGACATATCTGAAACCCCTAATTTAACAGAATTTTGTGGAACCAAAAAGTACAGTAGAACGTCTTTCGGTCTTATTTTTAACAAATCTCTGAGCTCATCTGAGCATAAAAATCTAAAATCTTCTCTACTAAAAGCATTCCAGAAAATACCCTCAAACGCTTCTTTATTCCTTCCCTAAATGTAAAACTGAAAAAATCTCTTTTTTTATTGCCAAATCAAATAAAAAGGAATATATTATGGCATCTTTTAACTAAAAAGAGGTTTTTTATGGCAAAAGAAGAAGTCTTAACTTTTACTGGTACTGTTGTCGAAAAGCTACCAAACGCAATGTTTCGCGTACAATTAGAAAATGGACACGAAATCTTAGCTCACACCGCAGGAAAAATGCGCAAGTTTCGTATTCGCGTCATGGTAGGCGATAAAGTCGAAATTGAAATGACACCTTATGATTTGACAAAAGGACGTATTTCGTTTAGACATAAAAGTTAGTTAATCTTTTTACAAGGGAGAAGAATAATGGAGCTAACTTATTTCTTGACATGTATCATTGCAACAAGTGTTCTATCTTTTGTTCTCACTTATTTTTTATATAATCCCAATAAGCTCCCTACTCAAATTAGAGATTTATCAAATAAATGTGGTATCTCAGTCATCGGTGCTATATTTTTTGGTTGGACACTCGTAGAGCTTGCTTCTTATCCTAATGAATGGCCTAATACTTTTTCTCCTTTTGGGGTATTCCCTTTCCTTATCGCAGCTCTTGCTCTTTCTCTTTACTCTATTGAAAAAGGCGTTATTAATCGGTTTTGGATTTATTTGCTTATTACACTTATTAGTTCTCAATTTTTCCCTGAAGATGTTTCTGTTTGTCAAGGCCTTTTACCAATCGAATTAGAACGCTTATGCCTTGCCATCATTTGGGCTTTATTTATTCATCTCTACACAACTATGGACAAAGTTGAATCAATGACGCTCATTCAGACACAAGCCTTATGTATTGGTTTTACCTTTCTTTTCCCTATTTATCCAAATCTATTCCCTATCAATTTTGCTTATTATCCTATACTTATCCTTGCCGCACTTCTTGGCTTTCTTTTTTATAAAAAGTCTTTCCCTTTCTTACAATTAGGGAAAACAGGTTCTGCTCCTCTTGGCTTTTTAATGGGATTCTTCTTTATCCTTATGGCAGACAAAGGAATGTGGCTTGCTTTTATTGTTATGCCTTCCTATTATTACTTTGAATGGATATACTCTTTTATTTATCGATTAAAAAATAAAACAGTCCAATTGCCAATCAAATATACCTTTTATATCTCTCATGTCATCCAGAACCATTTAAATGGTATTGGTATTATGTCCTTTTTAATGAAAAGAATGATTATTTTAGCTTTACTCGGTATCCTTATTCAGGATTTTATAATTATAGCTGCTGTTGCCCTAGTCATTCTTTATCTCGATTTAATTACCAGATTAAATACATGGGGAGAGCCTAAACCGCGTTTAAGAGACGTTTTTTCCGATGTCAAACAAGCAACGTCTATTCTATGGCATTCCGCTAAGGATGAAGTCTCTAAGTTGAAAAAACGGTAAAATTATGTTCCCTTTATATGAACATACGACAAATTTAGATCCGGCCAATTTTAAATTATCCTCTTCTTTTAAACCTGCAGGAGATCAAGAACAGGCTATATCTGAACTTGTCAAAGGACTAGAAAATAATGAGCATAATCAAGTCCTTCTGGGAATTACAGGCTCAGGAAAAACATATACCATGGCTCAAATCATTCAACGAATGAAACGACCTGCTCTTATCTTAGCTCATAACAAAATCTTAGCGGCTCAATTATATGGAGAAATGAAATCTTTTTTCCCTGAAAACGCTGTTGAATATTTCGTTTCTTATTATGATTACTATCAACCAGAAGCCTATATTCCTAGAACTGATACTTATATTGAAAAAGATTCTGCTATTAATGAACAAATCGATAGAATGAGACATGCCGCTACTAGAGATATTTTAGAAAGACGAGATGTGATTATTGTTTCTTCTGTATCATGTATCTATGGCTTAGGAAGTGTTGAGTCTTATTCTGCTATGAAAATTCCTCTAAAGGTTGGAGATAACTGGGATATATCAGACTTATCAAAACATTTAGTTGAGCTTCAATATCAGCGAAATAATTTAGCTTTTGAACGTGGCTCATTTCGAGTTTCTGGGGATATTGTAGATATTTTCCCTTCACATTATGAAGATCTCGCATGGCGTCTTTCTTTCTTCGGAGACGAACTTGAAAGCATTCATGAATTTGATCCGCTAACTGGAGAACAAAAATTAGCCTTAAATGAAATCATTGTTTATCCCGCCAGTCATTATGTAACTCCTCGTCCTGCAGTTTCTCAAGCTATCCGAACCATTAAAGAGGAACTCAAAGAACGGCTTGCTTATTTTAGAGAAAATAATATGCCTTTAGAAGCTGAACGATTAGAACAGAGAACTCGTTTTGATTTAGAAATGCTGGAAGCAACAGGTAGCTGCAAGGGGATTGAAAATTATTCTAGACATTTAACTGGTCGCAAACCTGGAGAAGCACCTCCAACTTTATTTGAATACCTTCCCAAAGATGCTATTTTATTTATAGATGAAAGCCATGTCACTATTCCTCAATTAGGGGCTATGTATAAAGGTGACTTTTCAAGAAAAAATACTTTAGCTGAATATGGCTTTCGTCTTCCTAGTGCGAAAGATAATCGACCATTAAAGTTTGAAGAATGGAATGCTATGCGTCCTCATACTATTTTTGTTTCTGCTACTCCTGGTAAATGGGAAATGGAACAGACCAAAGGTATTTTCACAGAACAAATTATTCGTCCAACAGGATTATTAGATCCTCAATGTGATATTCGACCTGTTACAAATCAAGTTGATGATTTACTAAGTGAATGTATAGAATGTGCTAAAAGAGGCGAACGTGTCCTTGTTACAACTCTAACAAAAAAAATGGCTGAAGACTTAACCGAGTATTTAGCCGAAAATGGCGTTAAAGTAAGATATATGCATTCTGATATAGACACATTAGAGCGCATTCAAATTATAAAGGATTTACGTTCAGGAGCTTTTGACGTTCTTGTCGGCATTAACTTACTTAGAGAAGGTTTAGATATTCCCGAATGTGCTCTTGTCGCAATTCTTGATGCAGATAAAGAAGGTTTTTTAAGATCTGAAACCTCTTTAATACAAACGATAGGAAGAGCTGCACGTCATGTTAATGGTCGGGTTATATTATATGCCGACAAAATTACGCTCTCTATTGAAAAAGCTGTTTCTGAAACAAATCGCAGAAGAGAAAAGCAAATCGCTTATAATAAAGAACATGGGATTACACCAAAAACCATTCAAAAAGAAATCCCTGATTTAATTAAAGATATTTGTGATCAAGACTACGTTGACACCTATTTGGAAGAAGAAGTTCAGCTTGTTTCCGGACAGATTGAAAAAACCGTCGCCCGCTTGGAAAAAGAAATGAAACAAGCTGCCGAGGACTTAAACTTTGAAGAAGCCATCCGCTTGCGCGATGAAATCAAAAAGCTTCAAAGCAAAGAACTCGGCCTTCAAAAGAGCTAATTCAACGCACAGGCGCCATTGGTATAGGTATGTCCCGCCGGGCAGCAGTAATTTATGCCGTCGACGGTCGTGACATCTCCGTCGCAGGTGCAGCCGTCAGACATATCATATCCTGTTTGCGGGCAATGGCCGGCTAAAGCACATTCTTTCATAAAGGCGACTTCGCAAAAGTCTTCTCCGGTTTTATGGCATTGTCGACCACAGATATTCCCGTTATATATGCATGTTCGGGCGTTATCAGCCGAATCAAAATAACAGGCTTTCGTGTTTGTCTCGTCTACGCACCCATATAAATGGTCTGATATGTCTGATGGGCGGGCTAAAAGTTGGTAAGACATTCCGTTAGGACATCTTGGCGCGAAACATTCGCCATACCCGCATGGAGAAACGTTTGCACTACATCCGTATCCGCACGTGTTTCCGTCTCTGTAACAGATGGGAAAGCCAACCGTAAAATCACAGCAAATTTCGACAGTTTGCGGACTGTTTACGCCATCAGCATATGTTTGACAACATAACTTTTTCTCCGGGTCATAGGTTCCGCCATTGCGGCAAGTGACCGTTTCACAAGCTGTATTGCATGAGGGCGGATCAAAACAATTAGAACTGCAAACGCTTCCCGCCGGATCGTAGCATTTCCATAAAGTTGCTTCTTTATTGATCGGATAACATGTCACACCTGTATCACTCCAGAAACATCCCCCATTGTTCTTCGTCAATCCTTCGTTGTGTTGATAGGTTGCTCCTTTAAAATCGTCACATACTTGTGGATCACATGTTCCGGAATAGCATGTTCCGTTTGTGTCTGCTTCACAACACCAATAATAGGATGAACCTGAATTTTCAAAGCATCTCAAAAAATCATGCGTCGGTGTCATTTTAAAACAATCTGTTCCCGGCAGGTGGCATCCGTAATACCAGTCTCCCAACCAATTGCCAGGTAATCGCTCAAAAGGCATTTCCGCCGGACATTGATCCGCATAACAGGTACCTTGTTTGCAATGACGTCCCAAGTCAGAACAATGCCACCCACATGTCTTACCGTTAATATAACATTTTGCATTTGTTTCCGCATCACAATAAATTTGCATACACACGCCGTCAACAGGCGTGTAACCCGATTGGCAACAGAGATTGACATCTTCAAAATAATAAGGCGCATCCGCAGGGCATTCACATAAACCCGTCGTCGGATTCATAACCAAATTGTTTTGACACGCGCAGGCACCGTCCGAACCGCATACTTGATCCGACGGACAACAAACATTGTTGCAACAATTGCCTTCACAACAATCCGTATCACCGCATTTTGTCGCCGTCGGCGTCGGACAACACGTGTTGGATGTTGTGCAATAATCACTGCCGCAATCCGTACATCCGTCTGTACCGCAAGGCGTTTGAATGGTACGGCATTCCCCGCCGCAACACTTTTCCGCACCGGAACAAGCCGGTATACACGCTTGATCTATCGCACCTTGATCTTTACTTAAATAAAAAATCATCAAGTTTGTTTCCGCGTCACAAATATCGGCACTTTCAAATAAGACATCATTCACGGTAACGATTTATCAGCCGTCACCATATCCAACATCAAAGAACAAACCCGTTTCGGTACGTCATTCACATGAACGGAGAAAGCATCCTCACTTTCAATCCAAATAGCCATTGGATAACCATGCGTGGACACGGACCCGAGTTCGGGGAGGATGAGTTGTCCGGATGTTCTGTCAAAGAGTTGGTTACTGTCCAGGGCGGCAAGTTCCCACAGATGAACGTCATGAATAGTATTATTGGCTTTATATTTCGCAAATGCCCACATCAACCCCGCAACGGCAGTGACAGATAAAACTCCAATGATGGCTAATACAGCTAGCATCTCTATCATACTGCGACCATGTTGATATTTTTAACTTTCAAAATTTGTCTCCTCTTAAAGAAACTGCTTATTTATTTCAATATGATTTGTTTAATACGATCAACCATGGAAAAAAAACCATTTCTACGAGTTGGAGATAAATGATTATGTAGTCCCAACTGTTTGAAAATACCATCAATATCGGTTTCTTGAATCTCAAGCTTTGTTTTCCCAGAATATGCCATAAGAATAATAGCTATCAATCCCCTTACAATTAACGCATCGCTATCCGCTCTAAAAAAATAGGTATCATCACATTTATTATATGTCAGCCAAACTTGGCTCATACATCCATCCACTTTATTTTCATCAGTTTTTAGATAATCTGGAAATGGTGGAAGCTCTTCTCCTAAATCGATTAAGTATTTATATTTATCTTCCCAATCCTCTAAAAAAGAAAAATTATCAATAACCTCTTCTAACGTCATCATTTGCGCTCCTATGGAATTAAAGGCTCATTTTCTACCTCTAGACTGTTTGTTTCTTGAAGAGGTGCAACATTCTCTGGCTCTGTTGCATTCGGGATAATTAATATATTATTCAAATAAAGACCTTCCTTGTTATATTTTAAACTAAATACATCCACAGTTTGCCCTTTTGCGTTTATAGAATGTTTCGCTGATGAAAGATACGGTCTTAATACCTCCAAGATGCCTTCTTGAGGTTCACAAAGAGAAGTCGCTCTTTGTTGCGCAGCAAGAGCTTGATTAAATAAGGAATTATCCTGTGTATCTGCCATTTTTGTCATAATTGCCTCTGCCTCTTGTTGTGCAGCCGAGCAAGCTTTCTCATCTACTTGACTTTCTGGAGAGATAAAATCAAAATTAACAATAGTCATTGCTCCATCAAAAGTTTCTTCATTTGGAGAAAAGTCTCCACTAATTGAAATAGAATAGTCTTCTGAACCTAGAGAAATCTCTTTTATTCGAAGAGTTAATGTTCTTAAGGCTTCATCAGTTAATACGTTCACCTTCTCTTGTATCTCTTCTCTTTTCTTATCATCAAGTGTCTCATCTAAAAGTTGTTGATTTAATGCCGAGAGCTGTTGGAATTTACTTCCATCTATATTAGGCACCACAAAATCAAAAGTTATATAATTTGGTAATTTTTCTGTCATTCCGGGTATATTTTGTGCAATACGAATATCTTTAACAGAACCTCTTGTCGTAACGTCTATCAGATCTGTATCGGCTGCTTTTTTTGCTTTTGAAGACAAGGAAACATTAGCCTTTATCTCTTGAACAGGAAGCAACATCGATGAAATGCTCAAATCTGAGATATTAGAAGAGAACTTCATTTCTTTGATTGTCCACAAATCCTGTAAGTTTAGTGTTTGCAAATTTACTTCAGGAATCTCTATCAAACTTGTCAACCGGTTAAAACGCAATGCCCCTAAAGGTGTATTTAAGAAAAACTGAGAAACACCTGATGCTCTTTCAATCTTAGTCTTTTGTTGCATAAGGGGTGTTATATTTACCTTCTCTAAGATTTGATTAACAGAGAGAATATTTTCCCCTTCTCTTTGCATTTCAACTTTATCAATGGTCAAATTTTGACCAACAGAGATATTTAAGGCGGGGACAAAAACGACTTTATATAGAAATTGCTGCATTTTTACGCCATTCTGAAGCATCGTTTGTTGTAAAAGAGGACTAATTTGAGACAAATCTGCAAAATTTGCTTCAAAAGCAGGATACCCATTAAAATCAGAAATACGATTTAAAAGAACTTCGTACTGAGGAATAATTGTTTTTTCTTCATTATTAAGAACGCTTTGAGGAACCGTTATCTTATATCCTGTCACATTTTCTGTTATTGTTGGTTCAGAAGAGAGCGTAATTTCACTTGGCAAGATATCTTCTTTAAAAAGAGATAATAAGGCTTGTCCTTCACCTGAAACATCACTTCCTTGCTGAACAACAATTGACTGTATAGAATTTTCTAATTCGCTAACTTGAGGCTCCTTAACTTGAGCATACCCATTTAAAACTAAAGTAAAACAAATTACCGTTGATAAGAAAAGTGTTCTCATGTTTGCTCCTATAAATCTTCTGGTAGAATTGTTAAATGAAAGTCATATGATACTTCGCCTTCATCTTCATTTTTATAAATAACACCTAAAAACTCACTTGCTTTATAGACTTCTGCTGGTGCGTCATTTGTGTTTCCTTCTTTGATATAAAGTCCTTGTGTATTCATCAAAGCTTGAAAATATTTTTCTAATTTTTGTATCTCTGATTTTGTTAACATAGTACCCTCTTATTTTTCTTTCATCATAAAAGAAAAAAATATTTTTAAAAAGTCTTTTTTTCATATATGATTAAAAAACTATGCAAAAAGAAATTTCTATTGCTCCTATGCTCGATTGGACAGATTGTCATTTCCGATTTTTTCTACGACAAATTTGTCATCATGCCTTATTATATACAGAGATGATTAATGAACATGCTATTGTTATGGGAAATAAGGAGCGTATTTTATCTTTTAATACATTAGAAAAGCCTCTTGTCTTACAAATCGGCGGTTCAAATCCAGAATTAATGGCTCAAAGTGCTTCTATTGCTGAAGAATATGGCTTTCAAGAAATCAATATCAATGCTGGGTGTCCTTCTGAGCGGGTGCAGGCTGGAGAATTTGGAGCTTCTTTAATGGCCAAACCCGAACTTATCGCATTCTGCATCGAAAAAATGAGGGCGAAAACACGCCTCCCGATTACCATTAAAACTCGAATTGCTCTTGAAGGGCCTGGGGATGGACATAAGGAACTAAATCATTTTATACAAACGATTTCCTCTGTAGGATGCAAAAAGTTTATTATTCATGCCAGAAAAGCACGCCTTAAAGGATTGTCTCCAAAAGAAAACAGAGAAAAAATGCCTCTTAACTATCCTCTTGTTTATCAAATAAAGGAAGAATTTCCAAATTTACAAATTATTATTAACGGAAATATTACTTCTTTTGAAGAAATAGATTCTCATTTAGAAAAAACAGATGGGGTCATGATTGGAAGATATGCTTACGCTAATCCTTATTTTTTGGCTTTAATTGATTCTAAATACTACTCTGATAATCATGCTATTCCGACAAGAGAAGAAATCATTGAAAATATGATTCCTTATTTAGAAGATAAATTAAAACAAGGAATAAAATTACACGCAATGACCCGTCATATGATGGGGCTCTATTATAAACAACCACGTGCTAAAGAATTCAAAAAAACAATCATGACAAGTGATTTAAATGAGCTAAAGAATTTCTTAAAAAGATAACTCACAAAAGATAGGAGCATGATCTGAAGGCTTCATTTTTCCTCTCCACTCTTTTAAAACGTCGGCATTCTTAACTTCTGAACGAAGTAATGGAGATATATACAGAGCATCCAGAAAAATACCATTATTTCTTGGCCAGGCACCTCCTTGAAAATCCCAAAATGTATAAAATTTCTCTTGAGAATGAAAATGTCTTAAAGCATGGAATAATCCTGTTCCTTGAAGTTCTCTTAATTTTTCTCGTACAGAACTGACCATTAATGCGCTATCTCGAAATAATTCTGGATTATAAACATCTTTATCTTGATAAATAACATTAAAATCGCCCCCTAAAACGAAAGGAACATTTTCTTGAATTAATTGTTGTATATAAGCTATGAGTGCATCCATCCATTTTAACTTATATTCTAATCGAGATGTATCTGTTGGATTATTTAAAGGAGCTGTTCCATTTGGAACATAAACACTGATTATATGAATGTTATTTGTCGTCTTTACATCTATGAATCGAGCTTGATCCTCAAAACCTGGCAGAGCATTTCGTATCAGTTGAATAGGAGAATGCGACAAAATAGCAACACCATTCCATGACTTCTGACCACTAGCAAAAGAATAATATCCCCTACTTTCAAAGTCAAGAACAGGGAACTTCTCTGTCTCCATTTTAATTTCTTGTAATAATAGTAAATTAGGTTTTTCTGTTTCTAATAATTCTTCAACTAAAGGCATTCTTGCCCTTAAAGACGCAACATTCCATGAAATTATTTTTTGCATGACAAACCTTTTTTATTTAATTATACTTACATCTATGAAACAGTATATTTCTTTTATTTTATATGTCACTTTATTTTTTTATAGCTCTC
>CASECI010000017.1 GCA_949286465.1 uncultured Alphaproteobacteria bacterium
CTAAATACTCCTCCCAATATCGCTAAAAACGGCCGCAATTTGCTAAGTTTTTGAAAAATATAGAAGTGAGTTCGAAGATGCTGTAAAACAATCCTTCAAAATATATTCATCTTCGAACCAGTTTAAATGCTTGTCAATAAAAGAAAAAGTCGCTATTTCTAGCGACTTTTGAACTCTGGCTGGGGTGGCTGGATTCGAACCAACGAATGACGGGATCAAAACCCGTTGCCTTACCGCTTGGCGACACCCCATTCGGTCTTGTAAACTTGCTTATACATTATTATTTCTTCTTTTGCAAGTACTTTTTATCTCTTGGCGCGCTTGGCGAGATTCGAACTCACGACCTTCGCCTTCGGAGGGCGACACTCTATCCAGCTGAGCTACAAGCGCTTTAATCCTATTTCTTATACTCCTTTTTTCCCAGAATGGCAACCTTTTTTACTCCTTGAGTGACGCAGATCATAAACTAACAGTTTACTCCTAAATATGTCCCCTGATGGTTGAATCTCTTTCGCCTTTAAAAAAGAACAAGAATATGTATTCGAAAATAAAATTCCTCGGTAGCTTTGGCTCAGTTGCTTTAAAGACTCCTCTACTCTGCGCGTCACAGGAAAATAAAAAAAAGCACTACTCACTTCTTTATGTTGCTCTGCATATTTAAAGCCATTCTGATGAACAAAGGTAATATTTTTATGCCTTAATAATCTTGCTAAACTTTTTGAAAAAAGTAAGGGAACCCATGAAATTTCACAGGCGATAATTCTCCTATGCGGGAAAGCTTTTGCTAAAGCAAATACTGTCGACCCGTAACCAGAGCCTATATCTAAAATAGCTCCTTCAGATGGATCATATTCCTTAATCTTTTTAACAAGAAGGTGATTGATTTGAGGCATTGATGGTATCGGAGAGATTATTCCAAAAAATATCGGGATTATAAATGTAAATCCGATAATATATAAAACGCCGGCAATAAAATACAAAACAAGCGACATTTGTTTAATATCTTATTCTTATCTAAATATCAGCGCCCTTCTAAAAGAGCATTAATCAGTTCTTTAACCGTTGGAACAAAATTATTTTTATACATTGGATCTTGAGCAAAGCGATACGCACTATGACCTGCAAACATTAAATTTTCTTCAACATCTCCACCATGTGCAATATCTTCCAATGTTGCACTAATGCAAAATGACCGAGGATCTGGCAAACGATTTGTGTGACCATCCGCTTGACTCCACCCAGAAAATAAACATTGCGACAAACAACCAACACAATGTGCTCGTGCATCTTTAATTTTTGCTTCTCTCTCTTTCGATACAAAAATTAATGATTTATCTGGTGTCCGCAAAGGAACAGTTAATCCCTGTTTCTCATATTCTTTTGCTCTGTTAAAATCATGGGCTGTTAAATAAACTGTATGAGCTTCTGATACCTTGTAAGGCTTAACAAAAATCGTCTCCGGCTTGTCCATATAAGGCATTTCCGTTTCTTTACGAGAAATCAATTCTTGCATAAAACGGGTTCGAACTGCAGATGAATAAAAACCTGTCGGAGAAAATTGTTGCAAAACAACATCCCCTTTCTTTAAGCTCATCAGTTTCTTTTGCCATGTCTTCCAGACTGGGCTTTCTTGAGTTAACAAAGGACGCGTTCCTAACTGAAAGGCTAACGGACCGATTTCCGGATTATCTATGTAGTCTTCAAACTCTTTTAAATTCCATACCCCTCCCGCCATAATTATAGGAACTTGGTTTAACCCATACTCATTCATTTGCTTTCTTAAAGCAACTAACCTTTCATATGGACGCTCTGGCTTTTCTGGATCTTCACTATTAGAAAGACCATTATGGCCTCCAGCCAACCAAGGATCTTCATAAACAACTCCGCCTAAAAATTCTTTACAGTTCTTATACGAGCGCAACCATAATGCTCTGAATGCACGTGCACTCGAAATAATAGGATAGTAAAAAATCTCATGCTTTGATGCAATCTCTGCCAAACGATATGGCATCCCGGCTCCACAAGTAATTCCATGGATAAAATTCTTCACTTCACCCAGAACGCCATCAACAACCGGAAGAGCACCATGAAGGTGAGTTTGGTATTTAAATCTCAATGTACCTAATGTCCCTTGAACGCGTTCACTTAAACGATCAATCTTTGGTTGAAGTTTATTCGGAATACGATTCTTAAAGTTTTTAACCATATTCTCACAAGAGTTCATAACGCCTTCTAAAATCGATATACTTCCTCCCATTTCCCATAAAACATTCATATGAATACGACCTTGCCCACCAGATATCTCATGCGCTAAACGAGCTTGTGCTATCCCTCCTTTGATAGACATATCTATCAATTCTTGATGGCGTTCTTGGCGCGTCTTCTTCGTATACTTTTTGGGTATATAATTTCCTTCTTCATCTAACATATCCGCAAAAACACCTGATATCGTCCCTACGGCACCTGCTGCTGCCCATGCACCACTTGAACGACCATCTGATACGGCAACACCTTTACCGCCTTCTATTAATGGAAGAACTTCTCTACCAGAGATAATTATGGGAGTAATTTTTTTCATTGTGAGCTCTCTTTCTGTTTGTCTTTACACAAATAGCTAGTTTTTTCATAAAAATCAAGACTTTTCATCCCTTTTTCAGATTTTTTATACTTCCTTTTAATTTCATTTAAAAACTTTTTGGAAAAAATTTCACTTCTCTGCTAACTTCTTATATACTCATGAATACGTTTTACTTTATATGGGGTTCTTATGAAAAAAAATATTGTCTTCTATTTGCCTAGCTTCGTAGTGGGAGGTGTTGAAATTGTCCTATATCAAATCTTAAATTCTTTAGCGAAAACCAACCTATTCAATATAACACTCATCCTATCAGGATATATTGAAAAAAATGAACTCTTTTATAAATTATCGCAGATTCCAAATCTTAAAATTATCATATTATTCAAATTCAATACGATGAAACCTCAACACAAGTTAGCTCGAAGACTCTGGAAAGTAAAAAAAATCATCTTCGAAATAAGTTCTGCATTTAAATTTAAGGCTCTACTAAAAAAAGCGGATATAATTGTTAATTTTAAAAATGCTTCTTATATCGAAAAATATAAGCCTTTACCTACGCAAAAAATGATTCTTTGGTTGCATTGTTCATTTAGAAGTATGAAAAACGCCTTAAAATATAATCATTTAAAAAATTATGATTCCATCATTTGTCTATCAAAAGCTTTCCAAAAGGACTTCATAAAAGAATTTCCGGATTTCTCTGATAAAATTAAAGTCATTTACAATCCAATTGATGCTGATGAAATAGCAAAAAAAATGAAAGATTTATCAGAACTCTCTGTAACGGAACAGAAACTTATAAAAAAACCTTTCTTTGTACATGTCTCTCGCCTGTCAACAGATAAAGACATTGAAACTCTTATTAAAGCTTATCATCTTTTCATTAAAAAAACGAAAAGCAAAACAAATCTACTTATCATTGGAAATGGTCCCTTATCCAATCATTTTAAAAAACTGTCCGAGAGTTTAAAGCTTTCTCAGCACATTTTTTTCCTTGGAGAAAAAAACAATCCATTCCCTTTCATTCATCATGCTAAAGCGCTGATTCTTTCTTCTAAAAATGAAGGATTTGCTTATGTTTTGCTCGAAGCTATGGCATGTCAGACTCCTATCATTTGTGCTGACTGCCCTTCTGGTCCTGCAGAAATTCTTGAATATGGAAAGCTCGGAACTTTATTTCAACCTCAAAATCAACAACAACTCGCTGAAATTATGGAAAAATATGACTCTGCTCATAGAGACAAGAAATTAATTAAACTCTACCATAATGCTTTAAAACAATTTAGTCCCTCTGTGATTAATCATCAAATAATAAATATACTCATGGAAAATAAAACACCGCTCGTCAGTGTCAATATGCCTGTTTACAATACGAAACCTGATTATCTCAGACAAGCTATTGACAGTATGCTTCATCAAACTTATCAAAATTTTGAGTTAATCATTTGCGATGATGGTTCAACCAATCAAGATACTTTGAATACGCTCAAAACAATTCAAAAAGAAAATCAAACGGATCCCCGCTTAAAAATTTTCTTTAGCTCAAAAAATAAAGGTATTACACCAACAAGAAATTTTATGCTAACAAAATCTAACGGAAAATATATTGCCCTTATGGATTCTGATGATATTTCTCACCCTAAACGCTTAGAAAAACAAGTGATGTTCTTAGAAAAAAATCCATCCGTCGGCGTATGTGGAGCTCAAATCAAAATATTCCCGTCTAAAAAAGAATGGAAAAATCCAACAAAAAATATCGACATCAAACGGACACTCCTCAACCGATGCTGCTTAGCGTGCCCTTCTGTTATGATGAGAAAATCTTTATTTGATAATCATCATATTAAGTTTGAAAATCACTTCATGGTTGCTCAAGACTATCGTCTGTGGAGTGTGCTTATTGATAAAACAGACTTTTATAATTTACCTCAAAAACTCTTAAACTATAGAATAGAAAATCAAAATATTTCTATGCAAAAAGCAGATCTATGTACTAAAGAAACTCAAACAATAAAAGAAGATTTACGAAAGAGAAAGCTCAATCCTAAAATCTTTAATTTCTCTCCAAGAGAACTTCAGCTTTGTCTTGAAAAAAAGACTGTTAAAAGATACCGCTTTGGAACAACTTTAATAAAAATAATTGAACAGCCTTCTTTAAAACGTGTTTATCTTTTAGGAATCCCTATCTATTCAAAATCTAAGAAAAAGACCATAAAAAAAGGGTAATAACCTTTTAAGATTATTACCCTTTCATGTGTGCGTATGAAATTACGCTTGAGGTTTTTCGTCTTCTTCTTTCTTTTCAACCTCTAAATCGGCGCCAGTCTCTTGATCGACGCGTTTCATCGAAAGTTTAACTTTACCTCGATTGTCCATACCAAGACATTTTACTTTAACAATGTCACCTTCTTTGACGACATCTGTTACTTTCTCTACACGTTTGGGAGCTAATTCAGAAATATGAACTAAACCATCGCGAGAGCCAAGGAAGTTAACAAAAGCACCAAAGTCCATAATCTTCACAACTTTTCCTGTATAAATTTCTCCGACTTCTGGCTCACTAACAATGCCTTTAATCCAATTTAAGGCTGCCTTCCCTGCTTCTGAATCAACTGAAGCAATATTAACGACACCTTCATCATCAATATCAATCTTCGCTCCTGTCTTTTCAACAATTTCACGAATAACTTTGCCACCAGTTCCAATCACATCACGAATCTTTTCTTTATCGATTTTGATTGTCGTAATCCGAGGCGCATTATCAGAAATCTGAGCTCTAGGAGCGGGCAAAGCTTCTGCCATCTTACTTAAAATATGTAAGCGTCCTTCATGTGCTTGCTGTAAAGCAACGCCCATAATCTCTTTTGTAATAGATGTAATTTTAATATCCATCTGTAAAGCTGTCACACCATCTTTTGTTCCGGCAACTTTGAAATCCATATCGCCGAGATGGTCTTCATCACCCATGATGTCTGTTAAAACAGTAAAGTCATTTCCTTCTTTAATTAAACCCATCGCAATTCCTGCAACTGGTTTTTTCATAGGAATACCAGCATCCATTAAAGATAAACAAGAGCCACAAACGGTTGCCATAGAGGATGAACCATTGGATTCCATAATTTCAGAAACAACTCGAATCGTATATGGAAATTCTTCTTTACTTGGCAACATCGGGTGAATAGCTCTCCATGCTAATTTCCCATGACCTATCTCGCGGCGTCCAGGGCTTCCAACACGACCAACCTCTCCAACAGAGAAAGGAGGAAAATTATAATGCAACATAAATGTTTGTTTCCATTCTCCTGTTAAATCATCAACGATTTGTTCATCTTCGCCGGTTCCTAAAGTCGCAACAACAAGAGCTTGTGTTTCCCCTCTTGTAAATAAGGCTGAACCATGTGCCTTTGGTAAAACCTGAACCTGTGCCTCAATCGGACGAACGGTTTTGGTATCACGGCCATCAATCCGAACACCTGTTTTCAGCACGTCGTTGCGGACGATTTCTGATTCCAATTCATGGAAAATCGGCTCAACCAACGGTGCCGCCGCTTCATTATCTGCAAACAGTTCTTTAGCTTTCTCTTTTGCTGCATTAACAGCATCTTGACGTGCAAGTTTTTCATGTATCTTATAAGCTGCTGCTAATTCCGTTCCGACTTTTTCCAATAATGTTGCACGAACTAAGTCATATTCTGCTGGTTTTTCCGGAACTTCCCAAGGATCTTTTGCACATTCTTCTGCTAATTCGATAATTGCTTTAATAACCGGTTGGAAACCTTCGTGTCCAAAAGATACAGCACCGAGCATAACATCTTCTGATAACTCTTGAGCTTCAGATTCAACCATCAAAACGCCTTCACTTGTTCCGGCGACAACTAAATCCAAGTCAGATTCTTTAACTTGTTGTATCGTTGGATTTAAAACATATTCTCCATTGATATACCCTACTCTAGCGGCTCCAATAGGTCCTAAGAAAGGTAAACCCGAAATTGTCAACGCTGCAGAAGCTGCAACCATAGAAACAATATCTGGATTATTGACTAAGTCATGACTTAATAAAGTACAAGTTACTTGTGTATCATGACGAAAGCCTTTAACAAATAAAGGACGAATAGGTCTATCAATTAAACGAGAAATTAAAACTTCTGATTCACTCGGCTTTCCTTCTCTTTTAAAGAAGCCCCCGGGAATTTTTCCTGCTGCATATGCTTTTTCAATATAATTAACTGTCAAAGGCATAAAATCTTCAAAGCCTTCCATCGGCGTCTTTGCTGCACAAACAGCCGCATGAACAATCGTGTCTCCATAACGAACAATAACAGAACCATCTGCTTGTCGACCTATTTTTCCTGTTTCTATGACAAGCTTGCGTCCTGCCCAATCAATCTCTTTTTTGAATTCTTTAAACATAGACATATATATTTTACCTTTCTATCTACCTACATACATACTTTCGCGCTTCCCTTGAAGCGACAAGAAAGGGGTATGACCTTCACACCCCTCACTTTATTATTTACGTAAACCTAAACGTTTAATCAATGTTTCATATCGCTTTTCGTCTTTAGATTTTACATAATCTAACAAGCGACGTCTTTGACCAACCATAATCAATAAACCACGACGAGAGATAAAGTCTTTCTTATGGTCTTTCATATGTTCCGTTAAGTTCTTAATACGTTCTGTTAAAACAGCTACTTGAACTTCTGGTGAACCTGTGTCACCTTCTTTAATAGCATATTCTTTAATCAGTTCTGCTTTTTTTGCTTTTGTTATCGACATCGTTTTCTCCTTTTAAAATTGTTTGAAAACTTTGGTCGGATGAATAACATCATCCTGAACCCTTATAAAGGCTATGAGCTCTCCATTTAAAGTTGCTTTATATAAAGCACCTTCTTTTAAACGCTCTTTCTTCAAAGATTGTCCGTGGCTCAAAGCTCGTGCTTCATCCTCTGTGACTGCCAGTTCCAAGATGTCGGTCAGGACGGCTTCCACAGGAATAAAACCTGCAACGAGGTCTTCACTATATCCGATTTTTTCCAAACTTTCAAGTGTTTTTGACTCTTGTATAGAAAATGGCCCGCATTGTGTTCGACGTAGATAACTAATATGACCACAAGAACCAAGTGCTTTAGCGATATCTCTACCCAAAGAACGAACATAGGTTCCTTTTCCGCAAACAACTTCTAACAATGCCTCATTTTCTACCATGTCGATTAATCTCAACCGCTCAATATGAACTCTGCGAGGCTTCATTGCAACATCACACCCTTTTCGAGCTAAGTCATATGCTCTTTTTCCATCTATTTTAATCGCGCTATATGAAGGAGGTATCTGTGTTATATCTCCTATAAAACGTGGCAAAACTTTTTGTATCTCTTCTCTTGTTGGAAAAACTGCAGATGTTTCTATTACATCTCCTTCAACATCATCTGTTGATGTAGCTGTTCCAAATTTAATTTTAAACTGATAAATCTTTTGACCAGCCATCACAAAACAAATCGTTCTCGTTGCTTTCCCAAAAGCAATAGGTAAAACACCACTCGCTAACGGATCTAGCGTTCCCGCGTGTCCTATTTTCTTCGGATGAAATAAACGTTTTAAAATACTAACAACTTGCGTCGATCCCATTTTATATGGTTTATCAATTACTAACCAGCCATTTATATCATGTCGCTCTTTGTGCATTTAA
>CASECI010000018.1 GCA_949286465.1 uncultured Alphaproteobacteria bacterium
AGGTGATGTTGCAGCATTTATCAGATCTAAACGTCCTCCTGAAGTTTACAAAGGAAAAGGTGTTAGATATGAAGGCGAACACATCAGACGTAAAGCCGGTAAAGCAGGGAAGAAATAAGTAACATGAAAGTTTCTTTTTCAGGCATTTATGATATACGCTATCCGTACGGTACAAATCCTCAGGAGATAAAAAAAAGATTATAATGAGGTTAAAAACTATGTTAACCAAACATACAATGCTAACGGCAAATACAGTGTTATAAATGTTGACTGGAAAGATTATTTCAATACTCAAAAAACTTCAAAAAAACTTGCCGACAACGGCATAAGAATAGCAGCCAACATTGATAATCCATATATTTTGTCAGATATATTTAATTTTCTAGATAGAAAAAGGAATCAAAATCTAGTTCAACAATATGTTGATAAATCAAAAGTTGAGCTGATAATAGATACAAAAGTATAAAATATAGCCCGTATAAACCCTTGAAATGGTTCTTCAAGAAGGTTTGGGTACAAGAAAGGAAAATAAAATGATTAAACAAGAAGCCAGAAAACCAAAAGTTCAAAAAAGACACAGAACTATAAGAGTTAAATTGTCAGGAACGGCTGAATTTCCGAGATTGGCAGTTTACAGAAGCACAAAACACATTTACGCACAATTGATTGATGACGTAAACCATGTAACTTTAGCAGCTGCTTCTTCCAATGATAAAGATTTAAAATCAAAATTATCACACGGCGGAAACATTGAAGCTGCAAAAGTTGTAGGTGAAGCTATCGCTCAAAAAGCTAAAAAAGCAGGCATTGAATGCGTAGTATTTGACCGCGGAGGCTTCTTATACCATGGTCGTGTTGCTGCTTTGGCTGACGCTGCAAGAGAAGCAGGCTTGATGTTCTAGGGGAGCGTAGCCGCTCCACCCGTCACTCAGGTTTTGCACAAATCTTTGAGGCTATGGCTAAAGAAAGAGCGTAGCGCGAGTGAGCTGAGGGCGACGGCTTTGCAGTGTCGACTTGCGAGAGCAAGACGAGCAGGCAAAGACTAGACCCGTTAATAGCGAACGAGTAAGAGCCGCTCCATCCGCCGCTCAGGTTTTGCATAAATCTTTGATGGCAAAAACTAAAAATTTAAACCACACACCATTTTGTCATCCTGAATTTATTTCAGGATCTCATAAGATTCTGAAACGAGTTCAGAATGACGTTAGATAAATGGTGTGTGGTTTATTAATACTTAAAAAATAATTAATTATTTTAGGTTTTCGCATTTTTTATATTATCATATATAGTAGGAGATACTGAATATGGAATATAAAGATTACTATGATATATTGGGTGTAAAACGTGATGCAACCGAAGCTGAAATTAAATCAGCTTACAGAAAGCTTGCACGTAAATATCACCCTGATGTAAATAAAACTAAAGAAGCTGAAAGTAAATTCAAAGATATTAATGAAGCCTATGAAGTTTTAGGCGATAAACAAAAACGTGAACGTTATGACAGCTTAGGTTCTAACTGGCAGGGCGGGCAGAGTTGGACACCTCCTCCGGGGTTTGAACAATACGGTTTTGGCGGCGGTCAAGGCGGAAATTATCA
>CASECI010000019.1 GCA_949286465.1 uncultured Alphaproteobacteria bacterium
GTCTCTGGCATTTTTATTTGTTTTATCTTTAAGATATTCATGCCATAGAGCTGTAAGTTCCTCTTCCGAAAGTCTTTTTATGCTGTTGTATGACGAAAAATCAAAACTCTGAGTCATTAAACTTCCCAAATATTGTTCAAACAGTTTACATATCTATTCTATACAATAAGGGATTTACAACATCGTTTAAAAGGTGGAAATGTTTCTAAATTTCTAAAGATTGTGTAGGAATGCAACAGACAAAATTTAAGACTTTGACCGTGTGTGCCATGGAAAATAGTTTAATTTTTACCACGGGTAATCATCTTTTATTTGCCATCCGTCTGTTTGTATTAGAGCTCCGCAAAAATTTCCATAGCTTTCACATTTCGACTTTAGTGTTTCTCTTGAGTTCCCTGTTCCGTACATATTAACTTTATTATTATTCGAATGTAAAAATAAATAGAAAACATCTCTGCCCATAAGGTTTGGTTTGCTATCCCCATTTATATCTAGCATCATTGCAAGGTCATGCCACATGTTAGTTCCGTCAGCGTTATGAGAGTTATCGATAAAAAATAGTATTCTAGAGCCGTCAGTTAGATAGACGACATAATGGGTACGAGTACCATACCATTTGCTTATTGTACCATCTTTAAATGTTGTGGTTGCAGCATCTTTACACTTGTCATACTCACAGTCTTTTAATATCTTAAGGTAAGGAATTATGTTTTGCTTAACAATGCTAGAAAGTTTATCCTGATATTTGTCCCAGTCAGCTTCTTCTGAAGCAATTCCCCATTCTGTAAAATTACCGTTTTCTGATTGGGATATTAGAAGTGCCTGATTAATTGTTGAATATATTTTTTTTAATCTGTTAACTGTTTCTTGTTTTTGATAATTAGTAATTACAATTGGTAAAGTAATTGCAGCAATAACTCCTATAATTCCAAGTGTAATTAACATTTCAGCTAAGGTGAAAGCCTTAATTCTTTTGATTAAAAGCAGAGCTTCGGGGGGGGGGCAATTTTCAGCTTCTTATCCAGTTTAGACATTTTTATCCTCCTCTTTTTCGACATCAGCAGGTTCATCCTCTGATTTTATAATTTCAAGCCTTGTTATTCTTGCGCCGTCTACTTCTTTTACAATAAACGTTAAATTATGAAGTTTAACGGTGTCGTTAACTTCAGCCAGACGCCCGAGCTGTTTTACAACAAGGCCGCCGATTGTATCAATATCTTCGTCGTCAATTTCTTTTTCATCAATGTTAAAGAATTCAGCAAACTCATCCAATCTTGTAATCGCATTTGCAAGATAAGTATTCGGAGCAATTTCTTTAATTTCGCTTTCTTCTTCCTCTTCTTCGTCAAATTCATCCTGAACATCGCCGAATATCTCTTCTATAACATCTTCCAGTGTAACAAGTCCTGATGTTCCTCCGAATTCATCAACAACAATTGCCATCTGGCCTTTGCGTTTTTTAAATTCCAAAACAAGATTGTCCATTGTAATTGTTTCAGGGACAAGAAGTACTTCGCGTAAAATTTTAGATATAGGGCAGACTTCGTCTTTTATTGATAATGAATAAAGATCTTTTACGTGGACAAGACCTATAATATGATCAATATCTTCTTCATATACAGGGTATCTGGTATACTGATTTTCTGCCGCAAGTTTGTTTAATTCTTCCATAGGCATGTCAACAGGAATACAAACCATATCAGTACGTG
>CASECI010000020.1 GCA_949286465.1 uncultured Alphaproteobacteria bacterium
GTATCCCTGCCTGTTCCGGTTGTCAGTCTTGCAGAGAGGGAACCTGTTATGATAATAATGCTTTATGTGGAACAAATGAGGTTTGTTCTTCTGGGACTTGTACTTGTGCTCCCGGCGCTATTGAATGTCAAGGAAGTTGTCATGTATGTCCGGAAGGCTATTCTCTTGATACCTTGACATGCTCTTGTACATGTGATCCTCAAGAATGCCCAGAAAATGCGACTTGGAATAGTTTAACCTGTTCCTGTGAATGTATTGAAGGATATGATATGTGTAATAACACATGTCATCCTCAATGCAGTGGTTCTGGCATGACGGGAGAAAGAGATCCTGATACTTGTGCGTGCATCTGTCTTGAAGGCACCAATGCAGAAACTTGTGCTTGCCCAGAAGGGTATGTCTATGTCGATGGACAATGCCAAAGTTTTGAATGCAGAGATGGAACAACTGGACAAACTTTTTTCTGTTATATCAATGGGAAAAGATGCGGAGAATACTGCACTTACGATGGGAAAAGTTGCGTACATGGAATTTGTTATCCTGATCAATGCCCATCTAATACAACTTTCCGCCAGATGCCATCTCCTTATCAATGGCATGGTTGTCATTCTAAAACGGGGCCTGAATTTTGTACTCGTATTTTTCAAACAACCAATTCAAATTATTGGACATGCTTTGATGAAAATAATGATAGATGTTGTGAGGGAACTGGTTTCGGAGCATGCTCTATAATAGGATCTTGCTATGACACACTGTGCGAAGATCTTGGCGGAACCCCTGCTATGGGAACGCTCGAATATGCTAAAGGTTGTTTTTTTAAAAATGGTTTAGAGTGTTTTTACCAGAAGAGTGCTTCTGTTTGGGCGTGTTATATGAACGGTACTCTTTGTGGAACATGTCAAAATCCATTAACCTGTTGTCCTAATGCAGAGAAATGTCCTCTCCGTGATTTAAATGGAAATCCTACAACATATAATCCTGAAGATAGAAGTTGTACAAATGGTGAAATTTCCTGCATCGGAAAAAATTGTTATAGAGAAGGTACTTCTTGTGGAAAATTATGCCAAGGTTCAATATTTGGCGTTTGCACAATCGGTGATTGCTATCCCAAGAGTTGCCCCGGTGGATTTACATATGCTTATGTCAAGCCTCAAGATGGCTGGGGTTGTGTAAAGGGTTCTCTGGCTTGTATAGCTCAACGTACTTCAGGTTATAGTGAAGAACAACAATATGCGTGTTACTATAATGACCAACTCTGCGGAACTCTATGCACATCATCAGGAAATTGTTTAAGTCCTTTACTTCCTGAATGTAATAATGGAAAGTGTATTTTAGGTCGTTCTATCCCGATGGATTCTCAAGGGAAACCAACATGCGATACAAGTGTCTGTAAAAGTGCGATAGAACAGGGATGGTGTTGTCCGGAAGGACATACATATGCGAACGGTGGCTGTACTCTTATTGAGTGTCCAGAAGGACAAATAGCTGATGAAGGAGGAATTTGCAAGACTGCTTGTAAAAACAATGCTGAAGTCTTAGATTGCCTCTGTTCAGGAACAACTCATACGAATCAATTCAATGCTAAAATTTGTTGCGAAAGTGGATATACCTGGAATGAAAACTCTCAAACTTGCCAATAAAAAAGAAAATAGGAATTTTAATAAAAGCTATTTTCAACTGATAAAATAAATTCATCTTATAAAAAATCTAACCGAAAAGACACAAAATAAATACTGGAAACATATCTTATTATGTGCTACAACTTATCTCATGTTTTCTTATATAGGGTTATTATTACATGATTAATACTTTAAAAAATAGACGATTCTTACCTTTGCTCTTCTCTCATATCTGCGGAGCATTCAATGATAATTTAATTAAAAATATATTTGTCCTTCTAGCCGCATACAAGCTTACTCAAGGAAGCTTCTATTGGATGCTCATCGCCTTCTGCCTTTATGGTGTTTCGTTCCTTGCTACTTCTTTATATGCTGGACCTTTATGTGATAAATTTCCTAGAAACATGCTTATAAAACGCATCAAGCTTATTGAAATTGGCGTGATGGCTTTTACGCTCGTTAGCATATTCTTAGAAAGTCGCTTTTTAATGCTCGGAGCACTTACTGCATTAGGAATCTGCACCTCTTTTACGAGATGTGCTAAAAACTCCATTATCCCTAATCTTGTTCCGACAAAAAATATCTTATCTGCAAATGCTCTGCTTAAAGGAGCTACGTTTGCTATGTCTTTGTTGTGTAGTATTTTATTCGCAATAGCTCTTCCTTTGAATATTTCTTTAAATATCTTAGGGGGTGTTTTATTATTATCTTCATTGCTAGGATATTTCTTCGCTACAAAAATTCCTACCGTATCGCCAGCTGATGGTGTTTTGGTTGTTGAAAAAAATCCTCTTAATTATATCTCTAGCTTTTCTGCGTTTATTGAAGAAAACAAAACTTTAAAATTCTATATTTCCTCTATTGCTTGGTATTGGCTACTTGGAGGAGTAATCGCTTTCTTCTCATTCGATTATGCTCAAGAAGTTTTATTCGCTCAAAATACTATTTTATTATTCTTAACTGCTTTATTCTCTTTCGGGTATATTTTAGGGGCAGTATTGTGCGCGCATCTGACAAACATAAAAAAAACTGATTTTATTGTTCCTTTAAGTGCTCTCGGCATCTCTATTTTCCTCTTTGATGCTATTCACGCCTCTTTTTCTTTTCAACCCTCTTCTTCACTCGCAACGGTAGGCCAATTCTTTAATTTAGGCTTTTGTTCTTACCGATTAGCTTTTGACGTTATCGCTATCGCTGTTTGTGGAGCTTGTTTTGCTATTCCATTCTATGCTCTACTTCAGAAAAATACCCCTAATAAGGTAATAGGCCGTATGATGGGATTCTCAACATACGTTTGTTCTTTAGCTGTTATGAGTGCTATTTTAATCGTCTTAGCCCTAAAAATGCTAAACATTTCTATCCTTTTCGTCTTTTTAACTCTTGCTGTGATTAATTTATTCTTTGTTATTTATGCAAGTCAAATACTCCCTATTCCAACAAGACGCAAAATCTTCAAAAAAATTCTGACACTCTTATTTGATGTTCATGTCGAAGGACTAGAAAATCTTAAAAAATCCGGAAAAAGAACATTGATGATTACAAATCATACCTCGTATCTTGATGCTTTAATCATATCAACTTTTATTGAACAAAAAATAACATTCTCATTAACAAATAAATTAGCTGGAAAATGGTGGATTAAATTCTTTTGTAATTTAATGGATGTCCGTGCTCTTGACCCCGTTAGCCCTCTCGCCATTAAAGCTATGGTAGAAGAATTAAGACAAGATAAACTGTGTATGATTTTTACAGAATCTCAAGTCGCTGATGGGCAAACTCGAATGAAGCTCTATGAAGGCCCTGCTCTCATGGCAGAAAAAGCAAATGCAAATTTATTACCTATTCAGATTTATGGTGCAGATCATTCTATCTTCTCTCGTATTAAAACAAAATCATATACGACGTTATTTCCTAAGATTACAATGAAAATACTAGAGCCTATTGATTTCACTCCGCCTAAAAATGTCTCTTTCAGAGAAGCACGACGTATATCAAGTAGCAAACTTTATGACTTGCTTTCTATTATGACGTTTAATAATTACGAAATACATCAAACGCTCTTTAGTGCACTTATAAAATCTATGAAAATTGTCGGCCGAAATAAGTATCTTTTAGAAGATACTGAAAGAAAGCCTCTGAAAATGAAACATATTTTATTGCGCTCTTTTATCCTAGGAAGGCTTATTAATAAAGTTCTCCCAAATGAAAAAACATTAGGGATTCTTCTACCGACATCAAATGCTTGCGCTTTAACTGTAATAGGTCTCCACGCTTATGGAAAATTACCTGCTATGCTCAATTTTTCAAGCGGACCTAAGCAAGTTATTTCAACCTGTGAAACAGCTCAAATAAAAACAGTTATCACCGCCAAAAAAGTTATCTTACTTGCAAAACTTGAAAATTTAATTGACGCTCTTACAAAAGCTGGAATTCAAGTTATTTACTTAGAAGATCTCAAAAAAGAATTAACGTTTAAAGATAAACTATTCGGTATCAAAGGAATGTTTTTCCCTACAAAAACATATAAAGAAACCTCCAATGGAGCTCAATCGACTGATCCCGCCGTTATCTTGTTTACTTCTGGCTCTGAAGGTCTCCCTAAAGCTGTCTTGTTGAGCCATGAAAATTTCTTGGGTAATATTTATCAAGTCCCAACGAAATATGATATTTTTCCAAACGATGTTATGTTGAATTGTTTACCTATGTTCCATTCTTTTGGTTTAATGGCAGGAACATTTTTACCTTTAATACTCGGGATTAAAACAGTTCTTTATCCAACTCCGTTACACTACCGTATCATACCAGAGCTATGTAGTGCTACACGAGCAACAATTATGTTCGGAACGGACACATTCTTAGCCGGATATGCAAAATGCGCTAATCCTTATGACTTTAATAGTTTGAGAATTGTTATTGCTGGCGCTGAAAAGCTGAAAGATGAAACACGACAAATTTGGTCAGAAAAATTTGGCGTACGCGTCATGGAAGGATATGGGGCAACTGAATGTTCTCCTGTTATTGCAGTCAATACTTTCCTCCATAATAAAATAGGCTCTGTTGGACGTCTTATGACAGGAATGGAATATAAGCTCAAACCCGTACCTGGAATTAAAGACGGGGCTGAATTAGTCGTTCGAGGCCCTAACATCATGTTAGGATATATGAAACATGATAAACCGGGTGTCTTGCAACCGCCAAAAGACGGTTGGTATGAAACAGGCGATATTGTTCATATTGATGAAGATGGCTTTGTCTTTATTAAAGGACGTTCAAAACGGTTTGCTAAAATTGGCGGAGAAATGGTTTCTCTGTTGTCTGTAGAACAAGTTATAGCCGAAAACTGGCCTGGCTTCATTAGTGGTGTCGTAAGTATCCCTGATCCTAAAAAGGGCGAGCAAATTATTTTAATTACAACATGCTCTGAAATCACGCAAGAAAAGTTAGTTCAAGCTTTTAAAACTGCTGGTATAAATGAACTAGCTATTCCAAAGAAAATTATTTTTACCACAGAACCTCCTCTTTTAGGAACCGGAAAATTCGATTATGTGACAGCTAAAGAAATGGCTTTAAAATCGGCCTCATAAGGAAAGCTCTGAGAGCTTTCCTTTCTTTAGTATTTTATTTACATTTTTATACTAATCTAAGTCATTATACACAAAAGAGGTTGAAAGTTCTTCTTTTGTTCTAAACTAGTTATTCATCTTATTGTATATTTCCATTGACTCCCATGCCATCCCATGTTATCCCATAGATATAAAAAATGGAGAATCGAGTCTGGCGTAAAACAGGGGATAAAAATGATCAAGAAAAGTTATCTTTTCCTTGATACCATCACAAACAAGATTGATATAAAAGGTCGTGTATCAATCCCTGCAGATTATCGTCTCATTTTTGAAGAAAAACAAACAGAACTCATTCTATATCGTTCTTTTAAATATCCTTGCATAGAAGGATGTACATCCGACTTATTAGAGAACCTTGCAAATAAAATTGATGCCGTTTTTGATGATTTTTCTTTAGAGCAGGATAATCTTACTTCTCTTATTTACGCTGACTCAAAAATCTTTGTCCCTGATAGTACAGGAAGAATATCCTTAACGCCCAAATTGATAACGCATGCACAATTATCTGATGTAGCTGCTTTTGTCGGGAAAGGGAAAACATTTCAGATTTGGCAACCGACTCTTTTAGAACAACATCTTGAAGGAGTTCGTAAAAAAGCGTTCCAAAATCCACCTACATTAAGTAAAAAAGGAGAGGAGAATTTATGAGCGATAGACTCCATATTCCTGTTTTACTTAAAGAAGTCATTCATATCTTAGATATTCAGCCGAATGGTATATATATTGATGGCACCTTTGGAGCTGGAGGCTACTCTGAAGCTATTTTGAATACCAATCCTTCCGTTCGGGTCATTGCTATTGATCAAGATGAAACAGCTATTCAAGCAGGACAAGATTTAGTTAAAAAATACGCTCCTCGGTTAAGCTTAATACATGGGCGGTTTGGAGACATGGAAAAGCTTATCTCTGAAAAAGTAAATGGTATCGTTCTAGATATTGGTGTTTCTTCTATGCAAATTGATCAACCCCAAAGAGGCTTTTCTTTCCAAAAAAATGGACCGTTAGATATGCGAATGGGACAATCCGGTCCAACGGCTGCTGATATTGTTAATACCTACAAGGAAAATGATTTAGCCGATATTTTCTATGAATTTGGAGAAGAAAAAGCCTCTCGCAGAATAGCGAAAAAAATTGTCCAACAGAGAGCTATTAAAAAATTTGAAACAACTCTAGAGCTGGCAAATACTATTCATTCTTGTCTTCCTCATAAACCTGGGGAAATCGACAGTGCCACAAGAACTTTTCAAGCGCTTCGAATTTACGTCAACGATGAATTAGGAGAATTAAAAAAAGGTCTTGCTGCTGCCAAGTCTCTTTTAAAACCAGATGGTATTTTAGCTGTTGTTTCTTTTCATTCTCTCGAAGACCGTATTGTTAAAAATTTTATGGCACAGGAATCTGGGCATACCTCTAACCCGTCTAAATATCTCCCCACAATCCAAAAAAGTCCGCCCTCTTTTCATGTTCTAACAAAAAAACCGATTCTTCCTTCTGAAAAAGAATTATCGGAAAATCCTCGTTCTCGTTCTAGTCGACTTCGGGCTGCTAGGAGGCTTATATGAAACGTTTCCTTTTTAATTGTTTCTTTCTTTTATGTGCTCTTATTGCTTGTTCAGGCATGTTTATTTTGAAATATCAGGTTCTGGATAAAGAAGAACAACTCAAATCTCTTCATGCTCAAATTATTCAAAATCAACGGACTATTCATGTACTAAAAGCTGAATGGACTCACCTAAACGACCCCGAAAGAATTCGTTTTTTAATTGCTCATCACACAACGCTTAACGTCATTAAATCTAATCAAATCATTGAATTAGAAGATGTCGCCTTCAAAGAAGCTCCCTTACCTAGTCGTAAGCCTGAAATAATTCCTGCATCTTATGAGGAATAACCATGCTACGGAAAAAAAAGCCTTCATTTTATTATGTCGGACAAGAAATTCCGACAACATCTAATGACCGTTATCGCTTCCTTGATAAGACAACTGTCAGTGCTTTAAAAACTGGCCGTTTTCGTATGCTCCTTGTAGCTTACGTTTTCCTAATCGCCTTTGCTATTTTAAGTATTCGCTTATTTGAACAAACTGTCCTGAAAAGAAATCCAACCCGCTCGCAACATATATTAATGGTTGCAGATGATCTACCGGTGAAAAGAGCAGATATCATTGACAGAAAAGGAACAATCTTAGCAACAAGTCTTCCTACCGTCGATTTATATGTAGACGCACGAGATATTCCTCATCCTCAACAAATGGCAAAAGATATTTTAAAAATCTTACCTAATTTAGATAAAGAAGATTTATTAAAAAAACTCAAATCAAAATCAAGCTTCCGTTTTATTAAAAGAAATCTAACACCCAAAGAACAATACGCCATCAACAAATTGGGATACCCTCAATTAAACTTTATAGATGGAGAACAACGAATATATCCGCAAAGTCATTTGTTTTCTCATATTTTAGGCTTCACAAATATAGACGGAAAAGGTATTTCTGGGCTCGAAATGACATATCAAAAACGGCTCACATCAGAAAAGAAACCCTTACAGTTAACTCTAGATACGGGTGTTCAAAATATCGTTCGCTATGAATTGAATAAAGCTATCGAAAAATTTAGTGCCACAGCTGGTGCTGCTATTGTTATGAATGCTCAAAATGGAGAAATTATTGCTTTAACATCTTTACCCGATTTTGATCCTAATCGTCCTTCGACACGGACAGATAGTAATATCTTTAATCGAGCAACTCTTGGTTTATATGAAGTTGGCTCTGTTATGAAACCTTTCACTGTCGCTATGGGATTGGAGACTGGCGTCATTAAACCTGATGATCGTGTCGATGCAACAAAGCCTCTCCGATTTGGTCGTTTTACAGTCACAGATTTCCAAGGGAAAAATCGTTTCTTAAACATACCTGAAGTCTTAATTTATTCTTCTAATATCGGCTCTGCTAAAATAGGAATGGCAGTCGGAGTAGAACAACAAAAAGCCTTCTTAGAAAGATTTGGCCTTTTATCTTTAGTCCCTTGTGAGCTCCCAGAAAGAGGTCGACCCATTCAACCAGAGATTTGGAGAGAAGTAAATGGAGCAACTATATCTTATGGTTATGGCATTGCTGTTTCTCCTTTACATATGGCGACAGCTGTTAGTGCGCTGGTCAATGGAGGTATTTATTATGCGCCTACTTTCATCAAAAGGCCATCTAAAGATACACCTGGAACGCAAATTATTTCTCCCAAAACATCTCAGATTTTAAGACATATGATGCGTGCTGTTGTTGACATAGGCTCTGGTAAAAAAGCAAACATCAAGGGATATCTCGTCGGAGGAAAAACAGGTTCCGCAGAAATGCAAGACTTGCATGGTAAATATATTAAAGGGACGCTTCGTACATCTTTCGTTGGAACCTTTCCAATTGATAATCCTCAATACGTTTTATATGTGATGCTTGAAAATCCTAAAAAAAGAAAAGAAGATTGGTATTTTAATACAGCCGGATGGAATGCCGCTCCAACAGGAGGAGCCATTATTGAAGCAATAGCACCTCTTCTTGGTATTACCCCGAAAGAAGAACTTGAAAAACCATCCTATATTGAAGTAGCATATGAAAAATATAAAAATAAAGAATAGGACGATTACATGTTATTATCTCATCTTTTTAAAACAGCTCAAATTACTCTGCCAATTCAAGAGGACATCGACATACTCGGTCTTGCAAGAGACTCTCGAGAAGTAAAGAAAGGCTTTCTTTTTGCCGCAATGGATGGTTATCAAGGCAGTGGTTCTTCTTATGTTTCTGAAGCAATTCAAAAAGGAGCTGTCGTTATCATAACAAATCACCCTGGTTTAGAGGCTTCTGTTCCTGTTTATTATATCGAACATATTCGTGAAGCCCTTGCTATGATGAGTGTCATTTTTTATCAACCGCATCCACAGCATCTAGCTGCTGTAACAGGAACGAATGGGAAAACATCAACAGTTTTCTTCCTGCGTCAAATATGGGAATATGCTGGTCATAAAAGTGCGAGTTTAGGAACTTTAGGTGTTCAATCCAAAGATTATACACATTACAGTGGAATGACTACTTCTGCAAGTGTAACCCTTAATCAAGAGCTTCAGGCTTTAGCAAAAACCGGCGTAACACATGCTGCCCTTGAGGCATCAAGTCATGGACTAGATCAGCATCGTTTAGATGGACTAACTTTTGAAGCTACTGCTTTTACAAATCTAACAAGAGACCATTTAGATTATCATAAAACCATGGAAAATTATTTAAAAGCTAAAATGCGTCTCTTTACTGATTTAACAGCTAAGAATGGAACGGCTGTTCTGAATGCGGATATTCCAGAATTTGATTTAATTTTCAAAACTTGTCAGTTTCATGGCCTTAAAATTCTATCCTATGGGCATAATGGGAAAGAACTGAGACTCATCAAGCAAACACTTCATGAAATTGGACAAGATTTGACCTTAGAAGTTTTAGGCAAAGAATATCAAGTTTCACTACCTGTTGCAGGAGCCTTTCAAGGAATGAATGTGCTATGTGCACTTGGATTAGCTTTAGGAACTGGAGTCGATGCTCATACAGCCATAAAAGCTCTTCAAAATTTAAAAGCGCCTGATGGTCGTATGGAACTCGTTGGAAGGACATTAGACGGAGCAAGTATTTTTGTCGATTACGCACATACGCCTGATGGGTTAGAAACAGCTTTAAAATCTCTTCGACAACACACAAAGAATAAATTGCATGTTTTATTCGGATGTGGAGGAAATAGAGATTCTGGAAAACGACCGATGATGGGTAAAATAGCAAATGAGCTTGCCGATGAGGTTATTGTCACAGATGACAATCCTCGTTTTGAAGATGCGGCTCAGATTCGGCATCAAATTTTATCTGCTGCTCCTAAAGCAATCGAGATTGACGACAGAGGCGTTGCCATTTATACAGCCATTTCTCGACTTAAGAAGGGAGATGTTCTTCTTTTGGCAGGAAAAGGTCATGAAGAAGGGCAACTCATCAACGGTATGATGTATGCTTTTAATGATAAATTACAAGCATTATATGCTCTAAAAGCGCTTCAAGAAAAGCCCTTATGGACGAAACTAGAATTAGAAGAAGCAACCGGAAGTACATTGCCGGAGAACATTCAAGCATTTGGTGTTTCTATTGATACACGGACGATACAACCTGGAGATATTTTTATTGCCTTAAAAGGCGAAAAACTTGATGGGCATGATTATGTAGAGCAAGCTCTCAAAAAGGGAGCTGTTGTAGCTATCGTAGAAAAACCTATTATTATTCCGGATACAGATAAATTATTAGTCGTCTCAGATACAGGAAAAGCTCTTTATCAGATGGCAACATATGCTAAAAAAAGATCCTCTGCTGTTCGCATCGGAATCACGGGAAGTTCCGGCAAAACAACAACAAAAGAAATGTTGATAAAGGCTTTATCAACTCAAGGAAAAGTTCATGCAACCACAGGAAATCTTAATAATGAATGGGGCGTTCCTTTGACACTCGCACGACTTCCCAAAGAAACTGATTACGCCATTATCGAAATGGGAATGAATCACTTTGGAGAATTAACCCGTCTTTCTCAATTAGTCGAACCCAATATTTCTCTCATTACTATGATTGGTTCTGCACACAGGGAATTTTTTAAATCTGAGGAAGATATCGCAACGGCTAAATCAGAAATCTTTTCTCATATGCCGTCCGATGGAATTGCTGTATTGAATAAAGATTCTGAATTCTTTGACTTTTTAAAGCAAAAAGCAAAAGACTATGGCATTCAAAAAGTTTTATCTTTTGGACAAAATAAAACAGCGGATTGCCATTTAACTCAAATGACAATGAATCATAACACAACCTCCTTTCAAGCGAATGTATTAGGAGAGAACGTAAATATTACTATGAATTTAGCTGGTATTCACTTCATTCAAAATGCCTTGGGTGTTTTAACTATTGTAAAAGCATTAAATGGTAACTTAGAAAAAGCATGCCATGGTTTATCTCAAATGTCTGCGGTCAAAGGTCGTGGAGTTTTTGTACAAACAAATCATAAAGGAAAAGAGATAACAATTATTGATGATGCCTATAACGCTAATCCGTCTTCTATGAAAGCTTCAATTCAAGTACTCGGCTTACAAAAAGGTCGCAAGATTGCTGTTTTAGGAGATATGCTAGAATTAGGAGAATTTTCTGATGAGTTGCATATCAGTCTTCTTGATGAATTATTAAAAATTCAAGTCGATCAGGTGTATGCCGTCGGACCTCAAATGAAAAAACTTTTTGATAAACTGCCTCCAGATAAAAAAGGAGCGTGGAGCGAAACAGCACAAAATATTTTGCCAACATTAGAGGAAAATTTACAAAATAATGATACTCTTCTCATCAAAGCATCGAATGGAATGAGGCTATATGAAATTGTTCAAGCATTAATGAAATAGGAAGAAAAATGTTATATCTACTTCTTTATCCTTTAGCACAATATCTCAGCTTTTTGAATATCTTAAAATATCAAAGTTTTAGGACGGGAGCAGCTATTTTAACTGCATTAATGATTTGTTTTATCATTGGTCCAAAACTCATTCATTATTTAAAGAAAAAACAAGGAAAAGGGCAACCAATTAGAGATAATGGTCCCGAAACCCATAAGAAAAAAGAAGGAACCCCAACAATGGGTGGTTTAATGATTCTTATTTCCTTATTTACTTCTGTCTTATTATGGGCTGATCTTAGAAATCCATACATATGGATTGTCTTACTTTTAACTGCCTCTTATGGAATTCTTGGCTTTATAGACGATTATTTAAAAGTAATTAAACATAATTATGCGGGTATTTCGGGACATAAAAAATTATTTTGGCAATGTTTAACTGGAGCTCTTGCTGTCTTTGCTATTATGTATTTTGAAACACCCGAAATGGCGACACAATTAACAGTTCCTTTTTTCAAAAACTTTATGATAAATCTTGCTTGTTTTTATCTTATTTTTGGTGTTTTCGTTATTGTTGGTTCTTCTAATGCCGTCAATTTAACAGACGGGTTAGACGGTCTTGTTTCAGTCCCTCTTATTATGGCTCATCTTGTATTTTTGGTTATTACCTATGTCGCCGGAAATCATATTTTTGCTAACTATTTACAAATTCATTATATCCCTGGGATTGGTGAACTTGCTATTTTTTGTGGAGCCGTTATTGGTTCAGTTTTGGGTTTTCTATGGTTTAATGCCCCTCCAGCAGAAGTTTTCATGGGAGACACCGGTTCTTTAGCTTTAGGCGGTACCTTAGGGACAATTGCTGTTGCCACAAAACATGAACTTGTACTTGCCATTGTAGGAGGCTTATTTGTGGTTGAAGCTCTTTCTGATATTCTACAAGTCGGCTCTTACAAGATGCGGAAAAAACGTATTTTCTTAATGGCTCCGATTCATCATCATTTTGAAAAAAAAGGGTGGCCAGAAACACGTGTTGTTGTCCGCTTTTGGATTATCTCTATAATTCTAGCTTTAATTGGTTTATCAACATTGAAGATCCGTTAATATGAAAAATCTATTTCCTTCATTCCAACAAATTCGTTTCTTCTTAGCTGAATGGTGGCGAACACTAGATAGATGGTTACTTTGGTCAATTTTTGCACTTATCATCTGTGGTATTTTCTTAACATTCTCTGCAAGTCCTGCTGTAGCTGAACGTATTTTAAAAACAAAGGACACTTTTTACTTCGTTAAACGTCAACTCTTTTTCCTCGTTCCATCTATTGGTATCATGTTAGGCATTTCGATGCTCAATCCTAAACAAATTCGCCGCATAGCTGGCATTTTATTTATTATTTCCTTTGTTATGCTTGTTATGACTCTTTTTGCCGGTATGGAGGTTAAAGGAGCTAAACGTTGGCTCTATTTCCCAGGCTTTTCAATTCAACCTTCAGAATTTATGAAGCCAGCATTTGCTGTTGTTTGTGCATGGATATTTGCCTCAGGGCGATTAATTGACAAATTCCCTGGAGTGCGTATCGCCGGTTGTCTATATTTTATCGTTGTTACACTCTTACTATTGCAGCCAGATGTTGGAATGACGATTACTGTTAGTTCGATTTGGGGATGTCAATTATTTCTAGCAGGCCTTTCTATCTTATGGGTTATCATTCTTGGAGCTTTAGGCATCTTGGCTTTTTTAGGCGCCTACTTTATCTTTCCGCATGTTCAAAGCCGTATTGACCGCTTTTTAAATCCAGAAACCGGAGATGTCTTCCAAGTTAGAACTTCTTTAGAAGCTTTCCATAATGGTGGCTGGTTTGGACGAGGGCCCGGTGAAGGTATTATAAAAGGGAAACTTCCCGATGCTCACACAGATTTTATTCTAGCTGTTGCTGCTGAAGAGTTTGGTTTCTTCCTTTGTGCTGGATTAATCTTCCTATTTGCTTTTATCTTATGGCGAGGTTTCTGGGTCATGAGTAAAGAAAAAAATCTTTTTAATATGCTCGCTGTTGCTGGACTTTTGACTCAATTTGGTGTACAAGCTTTCATTAATATGGCGTCAACCTTAAACCTTATCCCAACAAAAGGAATGACTTTGCCTTTTATTTCTTATGGCGGTTCATCTTTGTTGTCTTTGGCTTTTGGTTTTGGTATTATACTCTCACTGACACGGAGACATCCGACACAAGGAGGCTTAGAATGAAAAAAAAATTAATTATAATTACAACAGGTGGGTCGGGTGGACATGTCTTTCCTGCTGAAGCCTTTGCTACCGCAATGAAAAATAAAGATTATGAACTAGCTTTCGTCACTGACAAACGTATTCAAAATAAAATTCAAGGTACCCTTGCAACTTTACCTGTTTACTATGTTGCTGCTGAAGCTGTCACAGGAAAAAATACTTTCAAGAAAATTATCGCCGCCTTTAAACTACTTTGGGGAACTATTCAATCTATTACTCTGCTTGTGCGTCTTAAACCTGTTCTTGTCGTCGGGTTTGGAGGGTATGCTTCTCTTCCCGCAACTTTAGCTGCCCAATTCTTAAATATCCCTGTCATGCTTCATGAGCAAAATGCTATTCTTGGACGAGCTAATCGTTTACTCGCTCGAAGAACAAAATTAATCGCGACCTCTTTTACGCCGACAACCTTAATTCCTGAAGGAATTAAAACTGTTCAAACAGGAATGCCTGTTCGTCCTGCTATTCTCGAAAAAATAGGGACCCCTTATCCCTCAGACACAACTGAGTTCAGGTTATTAGTTATTGGAGGAAGTCAAGGAGCAAAAATTTTTGCACAAGTTATTCCTGAAGCTCTTAATCTTCTTTCCCCCGATTTAAAAGCTAAGCTTGTTTTAAATCAACAAGTCCGTGCAGAAAACATGGAGCAAGTTCAAGAAGCTTATCGAAATAGTGGAATTAAAAGTATTAATCTATCCCCTTTCTTTACAAATGTCCCTGATTTGTTAACAGAGGCTCATCTTGTTATCTCTAGGTCGGGTTCTTCTTCTTTAGCTGAATTTTCTGCTTTAGGCAAACCTGCTCTTCTCATTCCTTTGCCAACTTCCGCTGATGATCATCAAACAGCTAATGCGCGCGTTTTTACAGCAAATGGAAGTGGCTGGTTAATGATTGAAAAAGATTTTACTCCCGAGAAACTCGCTGCTCGTTTAACTGAACTTATGGAAAATCCTGCTATTCTTAAAAGAGCTTCTGATTGTGCACTTAAAACCTCTCAAAAAAATGCCGCTGATGCTTTAGTCGATGCTCTTGAGCAAGTTATCAAAAAGGAAAAATCATGATTTATTTCAAAAATAAAACAATTCACTTTATCGGAATTGGCGGTATTGGCATGAGCGCAATTGCAGAATGTCTTTATCAAATGAATATCAAAGTTCAAGGTTCTAATAATGTTGAAAATGCTAATTGTGAACGTTTAAGGGCTAAAGGAATTCCTGTTTTTATTGGACATTCTGACTTTTCCCATTTAGAAAATGTTGATGTGGTTATTATATCCTCGGCTATTCAAGAAGATAATCCTGAACTTATTGAAGTAAAGCGTCGCGGTATTCCTGTGGGACATCGCGCAGAAATGTTAGCAGAACTTCTCCGTTATAAACAAGGTATTGCTATTAGCGGAACGCATGGAAAAACAACAACAACAGCAATGATAGCTGAAATGTTAAGTACTGCTGGACAAGACCCCAGTTTCATTGTCGGAGGCATTTTAAATTCGCAAGCTAGTAATGCTAAACAAGGTAAAAGTGATTGGATGGTCGTTGAAGCAGATGAATCTGATGGAAGCTTCTTAAAGTTACCTAAAATGATTTCGGTCGTAACAAACATCGATCCTGAACATATGGATTATTATGGTTCTTTTGAAAACATGAAAAATGCTTATTATTTCTTTATGGAATCAACAGCTTTTTACGGTTTTGCATGTGTCTGTTCTGATCACCCTACGGTTAAAGAGGTTATTTCAAAAGTCAAAGCACGCCGTGTCTTAACATATGGCTTCCAAGATGATGCTAGATTACAAGCCATTCATATTCAAGTACTCCCTGGAAAATTATTATTTGATGTTAAATTAAATAATGTTGTCTATACAGGTTTTGAACTTAACATGTTTGGTCGTCATAATATTCTAAACGCTCTGGCAGCTATTACTATTGGGTTAGAGCTAGAAATTCCTGTAGAAACAATTAAAAAAGCTCTCTCTCAATTCGGTGGCGTTCAAAGACGCTTTACCAAAACCGGATGTAGCCATGGAGTCACTGTTTATGATGATTATGCCCATCACCCTGTAGAAATTGCAGCCGTATTAAAAGCGGCTAAAGAAGCATCTCCTCAGCATAAAATCGTAGCCCTTTTCCAGCCTCACCGCTATTCTAGAGCTTTAGACTTAGCAGATGAATTTGCAACTTGCTTTAAAGATGCCGATACGGTTATTGTCGCTGATATTTACGCAGCTGGTGAAAAGCCTCTTCAAAATATTAGCAAAGATATATTAGTTCAGAAAATTAAAGCGACAGGACATCCTTCTGTTTATGCATTAGACGCATCTCAATCTCTTCCTCATTTTATTTTAAATCATGTATCTCAAGGAGATATTATCATTGGATTAGGGGCTGGCGATATCTCTAAATGGATGCATGATCTTCCAAATCAACTTGATAAGATAGGATAAACATGTTTAATTTTATAAAAAAAAGATTCTCACATAGAGTAGTAGCTCATCAAATGCCAAAGACAAAAGCAGAAATTCGGCAAAATGTTATTTTAGCTAAAAAAACATGGCTTGGCGTAGGAGGACCTGCAGAATTTTATTTTGAACCAGCTGATGAAAAAGATCTCGCTCGATTTATTAAAAATAAGCCTTCCATCCCTGTTACAATACTTGGCGGAGGCTCTAATGTTCTTATTCGGGAAAAGGGTATACCAGGTATTGTTATCCATCTAGGAAAAAATTTCACTAAATATACGATTAAGGATAATATTATTTCTTGTGATGCAGGGTTATTAACAATAGATTTATCTAAAATAGCTCAAAAAAATGGATTGTCGGGATTTGAGTTTCTATCTGGGATTCCCGGTTCTATCGGAGGTGCATTGAGAATGAATGCAGGAGCGTATGGGTCCGAAATTAAAGACATTCTTGTTTCTATCCGAGCTATTGATGGTAATGGAACTATTCATGAATTTGAACCACACCCTGATTTTTTAAAATATCGCAAAAATGCCCTTCCTGATGATTGGATTTTTATTGGGGCCTCTTTCAAAGGAACTCCGAAAAAACCAGAAGAAATTCTACAAACAATGCAAGATTATAAGAAAAAAAGAGAAGCTTCACAACCAGTTGGCGTTAAAACATGTGGCTCGACATTTAAAAATCCAGAAGGTCTGAAAGCGTGGAAACTCATTGAAAAAGCAGGATGTCGAGGTCTCAGAAAAGGTGATGCACAAATGTCAGATAAGCATTGTAATTTTTTAATTAATAATGGCAAGGCAACGGCTAAAGATCTAGAGGAGCTAGGTGAAGAAGTGCGCCAAAGAGTTCTAAAACAATCGGGCATTTTATTAGATTGGGAAGTCAAAAGACTTGGCATTAAAGAGGATATTGAAGAATGAAAAAAGTCGCTGTTGTCGCTGGCGGAATATCATCTGAAAGAGAAATTTCTCTCCTTTCAGGTCAAGGCGTTTATAACGCTTTAAAAAGCAAAGGGTACGATGTCACCTTAATTGATTTAAAAGATGATATTGTTAGCTTTATTCGAGAATTAAAATCCCAAAATCCAGATGTTATTTTTAATGCTCTACATGGGCGTTTTGGAGAAGACGGGAATATTCAAGGTGTTTTCAATCTTCTTCATATTCCTTATACACATTCCGGATGTCTTGCTTCTGCTCTAGCAATGAATAAAAAAATGACAAAACGCATTGTAAAAGAAGCTGGTATCCCAGTCGCTGACGATAAAATGATTACACTTCTTGATATTCAAAAGGGGAATACTCTTCCTTTCCCTTATGTCATTAAACCCAATAATGAAGGTTCTTCGGTTGGCGTTTCGATTATCGAAAATAAATCTGATGAAGATTATTTATTAAATAGTTGGTCCTTTGGGAACGATACTGTTATGATGGAAGAATATATCAAAGGGCGAGAAATGAGTGTCCCTGTTCTGAATGATAAAGCCCTTGGTATTGTTGAAATTGCTCCTAAGCGTGGATTTTACACTTATGAAAATAAATATACTGAAGGGAAAACAGATCATATTATTCCTGCTCCCATTCCTGAAGAACAGGCACAAATTTTAAAAGATTACGCACTAAAAGCGCATCAAATACTCGGTTGCCGAGGAGCCTCTCGCTCTGATTTTAGGTATGATGATAGCAATCCTGATTGCCCTAAAATTATTTTTTTAGAAATTAATACGCAACCAGGTATGACTCCTCTTTCTTTATTACCTGAAGTTGCTAAAAAAGCTGGTATTTCTTATGAAGATGTCGTATCTTATTTGGTAGAGGATGCGATATGCGAAAAATAAAAAAGACAAAAAACAAACCTAAATCACCTTTTCTTCATGCTTTCAAGCGTATTGTCTTTTTAACTTATTTTTTTATTTTTCTAACTCTCATCGTACTGATTGCTTATGGATTTCATTCTGGCTATTTTCAATCTCAAAAAGAAAAACTTGAAAATAATTTCCATCAATCAATGCAACATGCTGGCTTCGCGGTTACTGATATTTTTATTGATGGCCGTGTCAGAACATCTTTATCTGATATAAAAAAAGCTCTCCACGTTCAACAAGGAATGCCAATGACAGAAGTAAACATGCAAGAAATTTTTGATAATCTTCGTCAACTTCCTTGGATTAAACATGTACAAATTCATAGAAAACTTCCTAATCTCCTTTATGTCAGAATTTTAGAAAAAACACCTATTGCTCTTTGGCAAAAAGATGGAAAACATCATCCGATTGATGAGGAAGGAAATATTATCAACACTTCTGCTAAAGGTTTAGAATACCTTGTTATCACTGTCGGAGACGATGCACCCAAAAATGCGCCCGAACTCATAAACGAAATTTCTCAATATCAAGAACTCGCAAGAAGAACAATGTCTGCGGTCCGTATCGGAGGAAGACGCTGGAATTTAATATTAGACCATATTACAGATGGCTTAATTATTGAGCTTCCCGAAGACAACATTCACGAAGCCCTAGAAAGATTATCTGTTCTCAATGAAAAACACCATTTACTGAATAGACAACTCTCTTTAATTGACCTCAGACTTCCCGATAGATTAATCGTTCAAACAATTAACAATAAACCTATCGAATCCTTTAAACCTAAGAACCTACTACCAAAAGAGATTGAACAAGATGTCTAATTCTATCATTAAAAATGGTTATTTAACTGCTCTAGATATCGGATCAACAAAAATTTGTTGCCTAATTGCTCGTGTTTTATCTGATGGTTCTCTCCATATTGTTGGAGATGGATATGCTCAAGCTAAAGGAATTAAAAACGGAGTTATCACACATTTAACAGATGCAGCTTCCTCTATCCAAGATGCAATCATGATGGCAGAAGAAAAAGCAGAACGTCGCGTAGAATCTGTAATTGTTAATATCTCTTCTACTGGCTTAAAGTCAACCTATGTCGAAGCCTCAATAGAGCTCCCAGACAATAGACCTGTTTCTTCTGGTGATGTCAAGAAGTTAATTGATCAAGCTCTTCATAAAATTGACTTAGCAGATCATGAAATTATTCATCAATTACCTATCTCTTACAAATTAGATGAGGAAGAAGATATTCAAGAACCAACAAATTTATACGGACATCATTTAAGCGTTATCCTACATGTTATCTCTGTTCCATTGGCTCAATTACGTAATTTAGTCATGGCTCTTGAAAGATGTCATGTTTCTATCGCTGCAAAAGTAGCTACGCCATATGCTTCTGGATTATCTGTCCTCTCAGACGAAGAAAAAGAAATTGGGAGTACGGTTATTGATATCGGAGGCGGTCTCACATCAATAGGCATTTTTACGGATGGATTTATTAGATATACTGCTATGCTTCCATTAGGTGCTCATCTAATCACAAAAGACATTGCTCAAATTTTAAAAACACCTATCTCAGATGCAGAACGTATTAAAACGCTTTATGGATGTGCTTTTTTGTCTCCCCAAGACAAAAAAGAAACTATTAATATCCCCGTTATAGGGGAAAAAGAAGAAGGGTCTTTACTTCAAATATCGAAAGCTGATTTAATCTCTATTATGATTCCTCGAATCGAAGAAATGCTAGAATTAACAGGCTCCTATCTTACGACACAAGAGGGATGCGACTTTGCGACAAAACGTATCGTCTTAACGGGAGGAGCTAGCTTATTACAAGGGCTTCGAGAAAAAACTAGTGCTTTATTAGAAGCTCAAGTTCGCTTAGGAAAACCCTTTTTCATAAGTGGATTACCGGATTCACCTCCAAGTGCGAGCTTTGCAACTTGCACAGGGCTCTTGCGTTACGCTTTAAATAGGCGTATACAAACTAATGATAAAGAAAAAACAACAACTCCGAGTTCAAACGGATTTTTAAGAAGGACTATAAGATGGCTGATGCAGAATTTCTAAAAGACCCAGAAACAAATCTTTCTATTGGACTACCAGAACAGATGCCTGAAATTCTCCTCACACCCAATATCGGTGTTATTGGTGTTGGTGGCGCTGGAGGAAATGCTGTCAATAATATGATAGAATCGCATCTTGTCGGAGCTTCCTTTATTGTAGCCAATACAGATGCTCAAGTTATGTCCAAATCTCTGACACATGAACGCATTCAATTAGGTTCTGTTTTAACGCAAGGATTAGGAGCTGGCTCTAACCCTGAAATAGGGAAACAAGCGGCTGAAGAAAGCCATGACAAAATCAAAGAAGCATTAAAAGACCTACATATGCTTTTTATTGCCGCAGGAATGGGAGGAGGAACAGGGACAGGAGCCTCTCCAGTTATCGCTAGAATAGCCAAAGAAATGGGGATTCTAACTGTCGGCGTTGTTACAAAACCTTTCCGCTTAGAAGGCTCTAAAAGAATGCGTACGGCTGAAGCTGGGATTGAAGAACTCGCAAAATATGTTGATACATTAATTATTATTCCGAACCAAAATTTATTTAGAATCGCTAAAGAAAATACATCTTTCGTAGATGCTTTTAAAATGGCTGATGATATTTTATACCAAGGGGTCAGAAGTATTACAGATTTAATGATGACACCTATGTTAATTAATTTGGATTTTGCTGATTTAAAAACTGTAATTAGTGAAATGGGAAAAGCAATGATGGGTTCTGGAGAAGCCGAAGGAGAAAATAGAGCTCTTATTGCTGCAGAAAAAGCTATCTCAAATCCTCTACTTGATGTCTCTATGAAAGGAGCTAAAGGAATCCTGATTAATATCTCTGGTGGGCAAGATTTATCCTTGATGGAAGTCGATGAAGCCGCTGAAAGAATACGTCAAGAAGTCGATGAAGATGCCAACATCATTTTTGGGGCAAGTTGTGATGAAACTCTTGCCGGGAAAATTCGCGTTTCTGTCGTAGCAACAGGATTATCCAGCGAAAATGAACAAAAACAAGAACATACAAGTGCTATTTTCAATTCTGTTCCAACCTCACCTGTTGTTATTACCCCTCCACAACCCGCTGTAGATAATACAGAATCAGAAACAGATGTTCCGACAAAAGTGACGCCAGAGGATGTTTCAAATATTACAGTATCTGAAATTTCTTTAAATGCTCATTTAAATGAAACCCCGACATTGGAAATTCAGGATATATCTGAAACCTTTATTCCAGAGCCAGCCGTCGCGGTTTCTAAACCTATTGACGAAGAAGAATTAGATAGTGAGGAAGACTTCATTTCTGAACCGTCTCCCTTAAACAACGATAAGGAAGAACAACCTAAAAAAAGAAAATCTTTCTTAGCTGACGGATTCTTACCGGGTATTTTCGGAGATCGTTCTTCTTTTGAAGCAACAGAAAAAATACGCCTCAAAAAAGAAGGCTTAAAAATATTAACATCCGATGATGAGCTTCCTCAAATCAATGAAGAAGATTTAGAAATACCTTCTTTCTTAAGACGCAAGAGTGAATAATGACGGATATTGTTCGTCAAACAGCTCTTACTATTTTAAAACAAGTTCTTTATAAGAACCAAACAATTGATGATGCCTTCGAAACGGCTTTACAAAAAACTTCTTTAGAAAAACGAGATAAAGCATTCTTACGATTACTTATTACAACAACAATCCGCCGAATTGGACAAATTGATGATTTAATTCAAAGAGCTTTATCTAAACCCCTTCCGCAGCGAGCTCAAACAGCTATGGATATTCTTCGTCTCGGTGTTGCTCAACTGATGTTTTTAAAGACACCTCCACATGCCGCCATCAATACATCTGTCGAATTAGCTAAGACAGTTCATCAAGATTTCTATACATCCTTAATAAACGGTGTCTTAAGAACAATGACAAGAGCCGGGAAAAATTGGTTTGCTAAACAAGATGAAGCTAAACTCAATACCCCCGCTTGGTTATGGAATGAATGGTATGGACAATATGGGAAAGAAATAACATATCAAATTGCAAAAGCTAATTTAACAGAGCCAACTTTCGATATTACTGTTAAAAATACGCCCGAAAAATGGGCAACTGCTTTAAATGGGAAAATAACACCGACAGGTTCTATTCGTTTAGATTCGCTTTATCAGCCCCAAAACTTACCTGGATTTTGCGAAGGTGAATGGTGGGTTCAAGATTCTGGAGCTTCTTTAGCTGTACAAACATTCCTTCATATTCAGAATAAAAGAGTCGCAGATTTTTGTGCTGCTCCTGGTGGTAAAACTGCTCAATTAATTATGCGTGGAGCAAATGTTGATGCTTTTGATATCTCAAAAAATCGTATGAAACGTGTCGGAGAAAATCTATCTCGATTACACCTATCAGCTCACTTAATCGTTGCTGATGCCTCTAAAATCCCAGGGAAAGAAATTTACGACGCAATTTTAATCGATGCTCCCTGTTCTGCAACAGGGACAATAAGAAGACATCCAGAACTGCTCTTACATCGAACTGAAAATGATATCATTAAGTTATCTCAAAAACAAAACGAGCTTCTGATAAATGCTCATCGTCTTTTGAAACCAAAAGGAGAACTTGTTTATTGTACCTGTTCTTTACAGAAACAAGAAGGAGAAGATCGTATCAAAGCTGTTTCTGACTTATTTGATATTTTACCTATTGCTTCCCCTTTTGCAACACCAGAAGGATACATTAGAACCTATCCTTATCAAGGTATGGATGGATTTTTTATTGCTCATTTACAAAAGAAGGAAAAATAATGCCCCTTAATATTGCTTTTTTATTTACTGGAGATGTTGATAGTCCCACAAATGAAGTTTTACTCCAAGCTGTAAAACACCTCAATCGAACACAATACGAACCTATTGTTTTAGTTACGAATCCGAATGGTGTATTTAGTAAAAAGCTGATACAAAATAAAATCCCTTTCAAAGGATATACGGGGAAACTCATTGAACCGTCAACAGGACGCTTTAGAGGAGCTATTCAAACATTTAAAGAATCATGCAATATCTTAGGAACAATTGGAACCCTTAAAATTGATGCAATTTTATCTTGTGAAATGCGTTTTTTAATTCCCTGGGCTCCTGCAGCGTTTTTAGGTAAAAAACCTTTGTTTTGGCTTCAAGAATCAATCTGGGGCAACTATCCAATTGCTGAAATGTGGTCAGGTTATACGAATCTTTTCTTCCCTGTTTCTGAACAAGTTATGGCTTCTTTACCTTCTTTTATGCAAAACCGAGCTCGTTTAAAGAAAGTTCCTTCACTCGAAGAACTCTCTCAGAACCCTGAAAGTGCAAAAAAGTATTTAGAATCACTTTTTAAAGATTGCATTTAACCTTTTTTCGTTGTACAAAAGATTATAGTTAGACAAGATAAAGGAGTAACATGATGAAAAAAATTATTTCTCTTCTGGCTGTCATTTTGCTATGTACATCAACAGCTCATGCTGCCTCTAATAAAAAACTCGAAATTCTCGGAACTTTTGGCGATTGGACCGCTTACAGCGCTAATGAAAAAAGTGGGAAGTTATGTTATATGGCTTCTGTTCCTCAAAAATCTGAAGGAAAATATAAACGCCGTGGAGATGTTATCCTAATTGTTGCTCATCGACCAAAAGAAAAATCTTTTGATGTCGTCAGCTTAACAACTGGATACACTTATAAAGCAGGGTCTACTGCTACTGTACAAGTGGATAAACAAAAACCTATTGAATTATTCACGCACGAAGATACAGCTTGGGGGAATGATTCCAAAACAGATTCTAAAATTGTACGTCAAATGAAAGCAGGAAATAAAGCTGTTTTTAAAGGTAAATCTTCTTTAGGTACATTAACAACAGACACTTTTTCATTAAGTGGCTTTACAAAAGCTTACCGCGCCATCAACAAAGCTTGCGGACGATAAATGATAGATTTAATTGGATTATCTCGGGAAGAGCTTCTTGCCGAAGTTATTTCTATGGGAGAGAAGCCTTTCCGTGTAAAACAAATATGGCACTGGCTGTATAATAAAGGGATAACTGATTTTACAAAAATGTCAACGATTGCCAAACCATTACAAGAACGTTTGGCAAAAAAATATATTATCTCTCGCCCTCAAGTTATTACAGAAAAAAACTCAACTGATGGAACTCGTAAATGGCTTTTCCGCTTTAATGATGGGAAAGAAGTCGAAACCGTTTATATCCCTGAAGAAGATCGAGGCGCCGTTTGTTTATCAACTCAAGTCGGATGCCAAATGGGGTGCCACTTTTGTCATACGGGAACACAAGGTTTTCAAAGAAACTTAACTGCTGGTGAAATCGTATCTCAATTTATGGCAGCTCGGGATAGCTATGGTGAATGGCCAACCCCCGTAGATGAAACGCGCTATCTATCTAATATTGTTGTTATGGGAATGGGCGAACCTCTCAACAATTACGATAATTTAGTAAAAGCGATGCGTATTATTATGGATGGCGAAGGGTTAGCAATTTCTAAACGAAAAATTACAATATCAACATCTGGAATCGCTGATAAAATCCCTCTCTTAGCTAAAGACTTAGGAGTAAAGTTAGCAATCAGTCTTCATGCGCCTAACGATACGATTCGAAATCAGATTATGCCTATCAATCGAAAATATCCTCTTGCACAATTAATGCGAGCCTGTAGAACATATCAACAATTATGTGAACATCGCCAGTATATTACAATGGAATATGTGATGTTAAAGGGAGTGAATGATTCTATGGAAAATGCTCGAGAGCTCATTCAGCTCGTTAAGGGACTCGAAGTTAAATTCAACCTAATCCCTTTTAATCCATGGAATGGATGTCCTTTTGAGCCTTCTTCAAATAATACGATCCATCAATTTTCAAAAGTACTGGAAGACGCTTATTTCGCCGCACCGATTCGCCAATCTAGAGGACAAGACATTATGGCTGCATGTGGACAACTGAAGTCTGTTTTTCATCAACAAAAAAAAGCTCTTTAATTTTGTTTTAATAGCTATAAAAAAAGCTCCCTTTTTAGGGAGCTTTTCTTTTTTCAGTCATCTCTAGGTAGCTGATGAATATGAATTAAATGTAATCACACCATTGTCGATTTCAACTGTACCGCCAGAACGATTATCCATAGCTTCTAATACCTTTTCAGAAGCACCAGTAACTGTTACGACAGGTTGATCAACTTCTGTTGCATCAGATGTAATCTCGATACCAGTTGCACCACCCGGCAATGTTTCCCCATCAAGAATTGTTTGGCAGCTACCTGTATCCATTGTTGAGCCATCACCATTTGTTTGAGCAACAACAACACAACGAGATGCATAATCTAAAATTGTGTTGGCACGATGACGGTTCATTGCCATTGTATAACCAGCCAAACCACCGATGGACAATACACCGATAATGGCTAAAACACCTAACATTTCGATCATTGAACGACCAGCTTCTGTTTTTTTCATGTTTTTTATCCTTTTCTTAGTTATTCTCGGTTTAATACCCATTTTCAATTATAGCATCCCCATAACTGAAAATCAAGAAAATCTCAACCGTTTACACGATTTTCATTTCTTGAATACAAAGATACGCTTTTCTTTCTTAACAAAGAGTAAAAAATACATGAATTTTTAGCTCTAAACATCAAAATTAGGCTCTCTGACTTCAAGAGACCCTTTCAAAAGTAATTGGAGATATTCTATCTTTTGCAAAATTTCTTTTTTCCCTAATTCAGAACGAACATTCTCTAACTCTTTTTCAGCATCTTGCAAATCTCGACTGGCTCTAGAAGGATTTAATTTATTCAAGTCTACACCCCACGCTAGAACAGAACAGATATTTCGCCGAATTTCTGCTACTCCACGAGAAACCAAAAAACAAATTGGTTTTTCTCCCTTGTTATAAATCCACAAAGCTCCAGGAACGATAAAAAAGAAAGAAGGAGCACGATCCTTTAAAATCATAACATCACCTCCCTTAGCAGGAAGCAGTACTTTATCAGCTACAGTATCAACTAATGAACACGTAGGGCAAATTAAATGAAAATTCATTTTTCCTTGAATTTTTAAATTTTCAGGCATTATCCTTCCTTACCATCAGCATTCTTAAGTTCTTTAGCTTTCTGCTCTGCTTCTTCTATATTCCCGACCATAAAAAAGGCCTGTTCTGACCAATAATCACATTTTCCTTCTATAATAGCCTTAAAACCTTGTATCGTTTCATTTAATGGCACAAAACGACCCTTTTGACCTGTAAAACTTTCAGCAACTGTAAACGGTTGAGTTAAAAACCTCTGTATCTTTCGAGCGCGGGAAACTGTTAATTTATCTTCTGCTGATAACTCATCAACGCCCAAAATAGCAATAATATCTTGTAATGATTTATACGTTTGTAGAATCTTTAAAACTTCCTGAGCTACCTTATAATGTTCTTCCCCAACAATTTCTGGAGATAAAATACGGCTAGACGATTCTAGTGGATCTACAGCAGGATACAAACCCTGCTCTGAAATAGAACGACTCAGTACAGTCGTTGCATCTAAATGAGAGAACGTTGTCGCGGGGGCTGGATCTGTCAAATCATCCGCAGGTACATAAACAGCTTGAACAGAAGTAATAGAACCATATTTTGTCGAAGTAATTCTTTCTTGCAATTCCCCCATATCTGTTGCTAATGTGGGTTGATACCCAACAGCCGATGGTATACGCCCTAACAACGAAGAAACTTCTGAACCAGCTTGCGTGAAACGGAAAATATTATCAATAAAAAGCAATACATCTTGACCTTTCTGATCTCTAAAATATTCCGCTAATGTTAATCCCGTCAAAGCAACCAAAGAACGAGCCCCAGGGGATTCATTCATTTGACCAAAAACAAGAGCTGCCTTAGAAGTGTCTCCTTTTAAATCTATAACCCCACTCGTGATCATTTCATTATATAAATCATTTCCTTCTCGTGTGCGTTCGCCTACGCCTGTAAAGACTGAATAACCTCCATGTTGTTTTGCTATGTTATTAATTAATTCCATAATAATAACTGTTTTTCCCACGCCAGCTCCACCAAACAAACCGATTTTTCCCCCTTTGGCATAAGGACATAATAAATCTATAACTTTTATTCCTGTGACCAAAACTGATGTTTCCATAGCTTGTTCTACAAATGTCGGAGCAGAACGATGTATCGGCATATAAACTGATGACTGAATTGGACCTCGACCATCTAACGAATCTCCCGTCACATTCATAATACGACCTAATGTCGCTTCTCCAACTGGAACCTTGATCGGTGAACCTGTATTTATAACTTCTTGACCCAGATACAAGCCATCCGTAGTTCCCATCGATAGGCACCGAACAATGGAGCCTTCTAATAATTGAACAACTTCTAAAGTTAAAATACTTTTATCTTCTCGAATAATATGAAGAGCTGTTTGGAGAAGAGGCATTGTATCTTCTTCAAAACTAACATCTACAACAGAACCCATTACACCAACAATTTTACCAATCTTACCCTTCATTGATCCTCTTCCCCTTAATTCGATGAACCTGATACAACGTCTATTAAATCCCGAGTTACCAACTCTTGACGCTTTCGATGATACTTTTTCTTTAAGTTCATCATCATTTCTCCGGCATTCCTTGATGCATTATCCATAGCAAGCATTCGGAAGGCACTTTCAGATGCAAGCGTCTCTAACAATATCTTATAAATATATGATTGGATATATAATGGCAGAACATCTTCTAGTATCTCACTCTCTGATGGATCATAATCATATGAATCAGCTGGCCGTGTTGACTCCTTCAAAAGGTTTTCCGCATCAATTGCTCCCAATGGAGAACGGATATTTTGACCTGCTATAGCCGTAAAAAGACTCGTCTTTTGTAATGATACTTTCTTCTCTCCTAAAATATCTCGTTTAATATAAATAGGATCCTTCGTATCTATTAAAAATTGCCATTTATTTTGATGATTAAATGTTTGAATCGGAACTAATTGTTCTATCTTGGTCTTTTGGATCGCTGCCGTTTCAAATTCACTATATACAACTAAACATGCTTCAAAAATATGCGAAGAATAAGAGTCTATTAACATATATGTTAATCTTTCTGCCTCTTCAAAAAAAGTCCGCTCCGTTCGTCTCGATGTGATATGAATTTTAATATCTGGATGCTTCCTTTTTAAAATTTCTCCCCCTCTCCGCCCAAAACAAAGTAAAGAAACTTTTTTCCCATCTCCTTTTAAATATTCTATAACATGTTCGACCTTAGCTATAATCGTTTGATTAAACTGACCACACAAACCTTCATCTGACATAACTGCAATAATTAAAAAATTCTTTTCTTCTCCTCTCCCCGTAAGCAATGAAGGAAGAGGTAATATTTGACCGGTATTCTCTTCTAACATCTTTTCTTGTCTATAAGAAGCGGCTCTTACTAACCTTCGAACCATACGATTAATCTCATCCGCATATGGATATGCTTTATATAAAGCATCATGAGACTTCCTCAACTTAGATACGGAAATCATTTTCATCGCCGTCGTTATCTTCATCGTCGATGAAACCGTATTCATTCGTGTGCGTAACTGTTTTAACCCACTCATCTAGACTTCTTCTCTATAAATATCTGAACAAACCCTTTTAAAACACGACCTAATTCTTCTTCCAGTTTGTTATCCAGATTATCTGCATGTCCTATCTTCTGAAGCAACTCTGGATCTTCTAATTGTATATGCTCTAATAATCCTTCCTCAAATCTTAATATATCTTTAGGCTCCAATAATTCTAAATAACCTCGAACTGCCGCGTAAATCGAAATAAATTCTTCCTCAAAAGATAAGGGATGATGTACTTTTTGTTTCATCATCTCCGTAATGCGAACGCCCTTCTTCAACATATTCTGGCTAGACACATCTAAATCTGAAGCAATCTGCGCAAACGAAAGCATTTCACGATATTGTGCCAAATCGAGCTTTAAAGATGAGGATATCTTCGCTAAAAGTGGACGTTGTGCTTTTGACCCAACTCGACTGACCGATAGACCAACATTAACCGCCGGACGTATCCCTTCATGAAATAAACTACTCTCTAAAAAAATTTGTCCATCTGTAATAGATATAACATTTGTTGGAATATACGCTGATACATCTCCCTCTTGTGTCTCTACAACCGGAATCGCTGTTAAAGAGCCTCCGCCCTTTTCATCATTCAACATGGCCGCTCGCTCTAACAAACGTGAATGTAAATAAAAAATATCTCCAGGATAAGCCTCTCTTCCCGGAGGACGTCTAAGAAGTAACGAAATCTGACGATAAGCATTTGCATGTTTCGATAAATCATCATAAAAAATAACCGCATTCATATGATGATCACGGAAATATTCTCCAATCGTACAACCAGTAAAAGGAGCTATATACTGCAATGAAGCTGAGTCTGAGGCTGAGGCTGAGACGACAATTGTATATTCCATAGCTCCATAATTCTCCAAAGTCCGAACAACTTCTGCAACCGTCGACAACTTCTGTCCAATCGCTACATATATACAGAATAGCTTCTCTTCCTTTCGGAGAGCCGCATCATTTCTCTTCTTTTGAGCAATAATGGAATCCACAATTAATGATGTCTTACCTGTTTGACGATCCCCTACAATTAATTCTCTCTGTCCCAGCCCTATCGGAACAAGAGCATCTATAACTTTAATTCCTGTTTGAAATGGTTTCTTAACCGTTTGCCTATCAATAATCCCTGGAGATGGCCTTTCTATAGGTAAATAAGAGTACGCTGATATATCTCCTTTCCCATCTATTGGGTGACCTAATGCATCTACAACACGACCAAGCAATGTTTCTCCTACAGGAACTTTTATAACGTCTCCCGTTTGGATTGCTATATCTCCCTCATCTAAAGAATTATCATTGCCTAAAGTTACAACATCCGAAAATTCACTATTTAAATTAAAAACAATCCCTTGTAAATTATCTGGAAAGTCTATCAATTCACCTGCCTTAGTCGACTTCATACCAGATACACGTGCTATTCCATCTTTTACGGAAATAACACGCCCCACCTGTTCTACACGTGGTTTTATTCTTCCTTCTGCCATGAGCTTTTGTAATAGCTGACGAAATTCATCATCAGATAAGTGAACAAGAGAAATATCTTGCAGCGCTTTTTGAAGTACCCTAAGTTTTTGCTTAACTGAAGTATCAATCAAAGATGATCCTATCTGTAACTGAAAACCACTCAACAAAGAGGGATCAATTTTGATGTTTAAATGAAGTGTTTTTATCCCTAATTTCTGGCACAATAAATCACTGAGTTGTTTCCTTTGTTCCCTAGACAAAGAAGAAGCTGTTATAACATCAACAGTAAGCTCTTCAAACTTATACTCTATTTTCTTTTTAGTTGGCATCTTTTACCCCTTTTATTTTCGTTTTAACACGAACCTAATGGAGCTGCAAGAAAAACACTCAAAAAAAGAACTTTATTTCTTTTCTCTTTTTTTCAAGACGTTCTGTTCTATTTCTCTCATACGAGCTCGTACTTCTGATTGTATAAAAGATAAAGGCTCTTCTTCCTCCATAAAGGGCTGCATATCTGGAGAGAAATCTGTCGTTTCAATCCATTCGTCCTTTGCCGAGGGGGCTGGCTTCTTTTGTTTTTCTATGTGTGACCGCGAAGTCGAACCATTGACAACTTTAGTTCCTAAGGAGCCTGTGCGTTGATATCTCCCTTTTCCCATCTCAGATGGATGGGAATGCTTATAGGCAACAACTATTGAATCATCATTTTGATATTGCTCAACACGAGAACACATATAAAATAATCCTGCCCCGACTCCAACGACTAATAAAATTTTAATTAAGTATCTGTTGAATATAAATAAGCATGCCCCAATGTTATATATCAGCTTATGAACATAATAAATTATTGTTTTATGACGTTTTACTTTACGAGGCATGCTCAACCCTAGTCAATAGGAAGATTAGCTATCGGATCTTTTGGCTCGGTTTTGTTGTAAACATCTTGAGCTTCTTTAAAACGCGTCTCCCCAACATTTTTTAATTTTTCTGTGGAAGTTAAAAAATCAGAAAACCCAGTTGCAACACCTTTAGAAAAAGCGACGATTTTATCTTTTACAACAATAGGAAACTGCTGTGGCGGTATTTTCCAACCAAACCATGCAACGGCTAAAATAATGCCAATTACTATGATCCATTTAAATAAACCAACAAAAAATTCTTTCATTTTTATCTCCTTTACAAAAGAGGATAGCTGATTTAAATATATTTGTCATCTTCTTTTTAACAGATTTTTTTTGAAAAAATAGGTAAAGTAAAGTAAACTTAATGATTATGACAGATAATACTCAAAAACCCTTTTGGAAATATAAAAAGTTAGAAGAACTAACGCCTCAAGAATGGGAAGCGGTTTGTTGTCGCTGCGGCAAATGTTGTTTGTTAAAAGTAAAGTATTATCGCGTTTATTTTACAAATCTTGCATGTCCTTTTTTAAACCTTAATACTGGCTCTTGTACAATTTATTCCAAACGGCAAAAAATCGTTCCTGAATGTATGAAAATTACTCCAGACAACTACAAAAAATTATCAAAGGCCCTTCCTAAAACATGCGCATACAGGTGGTTAAAAGAAAAAAAATGTTTACCTCCTTGGCATCCATTAATTTCCCAATCACAAGAAACTATTCACCAAATGGGTATCTCTATAAAAAATAGAGCTGTTCATTATTCTCCGCATACAACCTTAGAAGAGCATATCGTATCATGGGAAGATTTATAACAGTTGACGGAATAGAAATTGAAGTCCTCCGTCAATTAAAAGCAAAATATATCCGCTTAAAAATCAACAGAAAGACAAATACGCCTGTTGTTACGGTTCCTTATTTCTGCCCTTTATTGATGGCCGAACGCTTTATCAAAAGCCATATCATTTGGTTGAAAAAAAACTTAGAAAGTATCCCTGCTAAAACAACGTTTCAAGACCAAATGGCTATAACCATTCTCAATCAGCCTGTTATTATTCACCTTTCACATCAAAAAAGAACAGGAACTTATATTGAAGGAGGTATTCTTTATGTTTCTGGAGACGCTGAATATTTACATCGCCGCGTTAAAGACTATATAAAAAAACAAGTTAACCTCTATGCAGGGCAAAAAGCTTTAGAATTTGCAAAAATTTTAAATGTCCATATCAAAGGCGTTACTATTCGCGATACAACATCTAGATGGGGGAGTTGTTCTTCAACCGGTCATCTTTCTTTATGTTGGCGGCTCGGATTAGCCCCTTTATTCGTTTTAGATTATGTTATTGCACACGAGGTTTCTCACTTAAAAGAAATGAATCATTCTCATGCTTTTTGGAAAGAAGTTGCAATCCTCTATCCAGATGTTCGAAAAGCTAAGAAATGGCTTCACGATAATGGAAAAGATTTACACAAATTTAACTGAATTAATTTTTAAATTTTTATTGAATGCATTTGGAAAATACCTTAAACTTAAAATAGTAAATGTATAAGGAATAAAAAAATGTTTTTTTGGCTAGGATTGTTAACTTTTGTTGCCAGTCTTTTATATTTTAGCTTTTTCCCTCGCAATGATGGCCTACGCCTAATTGACAAACCACAAGCTGACGCTCTTGTTGCACCATTTGTTGCACAACATATGGCCGCTTTAAGAGCCGCTAAACACAAAAATGAAACTGATACACCTGACTACATTACTGAAATGCTGAACAGTAGCATTAATTTATTTAATCAAAAAAATGCAAACATCGGCGTTATTTCTAAATCAGCAATCAGATCTTATCTTCCTCAGGGAACATCGCTTAATGATTTTACAGACACTCTTTCTAGCGAGGGTTTTAAAAGTATTATTATTTGTATTAATAATACAACAGGTCAATTATCCGCTTCTTGTGGCTTAACAGATGAAAATGCTGCCTATACAACATCTGATTTTTTAATCACATATGGAGCTATCCCGAGTTATTGGGGCGACTACTATACTGCACTATCTCCAAGAGCTCTTGGAGAACGCCTCTTCTTGACAGACTATACACAACAATATCATCTACCCGCCACCTGCGGTGTTTTGTCTTGCACTGCTCCAGAAGCCCCAGCAGGAACAGATTACCAACCAGGGTCAACGTGTGTTGTAGATACAACACGTTATCGCGTTGTATATTTACCTAAGGCTTTTATAAATAGTGCCCCTATTGCAGGCAATGCTGACACATTAGTTTGTATATCAAGATTATCAGCTGCCTATACATTTAAAACAAATCCCCCTCAAATAATCTATCCCCAAATGTAAAAGAGGTTAAAATGAGACATACAGAATTAAAAAAACAAGAAAAAGGTTCTTTAATGGTAGAAGTTCTTGCCGTATTAGGTCTTCTTGCTCTAATTACGCCTTTGCTTTACCAACAAATCAATCGCCGGAATGAAGAAATTTCTAACGCAAATATTGCAACAGAAGTTCGAACAATAAAAGATGCAGTCAGTGCTTATATTCAATCTTATGAACAACGCCTTGCAGCTCAAGATTGTAACCTCATGTTAAATGGTGAGTATAAAAATGTAACAAGTATTCAAGAATGTGTTTCAGCAGAGGGATCTTATAGTAATGAATTACAAGGAACAGGCTTCTATCCTGGAATTGATGAAATTTTGGATGATTATGATATTAACTTATTCGCTTATACTCTCCCAGCGGGCTATCAACAATATGATGAAAATGCGGATGCTCGTGTCCAAGTATATCGCCCTGTTATTTACGGTGTCATTACAGAAAATGCAGTTGATGAAAACCGACCATTAAGAAGATCAGCTAAGATAGCATCTCTTATTGGGCTAGATGGTGGCGTCGTTATGGGAAATACCATCAATGGAATGGATGGGACTTGGATTACTGAAAATACAATGAATGCCCCTGATCGAGCCATTGCAGCAATAACAGCCTATGATGCCGCGACGAACTCAGCAATCTTGACAGATGTAAAAATTGAACATTTTAAGGGAGATACTCTACAAGCGAATACAGGTGTTGTAAATAAATTACATGCTCCAACATTTTTCTCTGTCGGAGATGTTACTTACAACTGTGTAGAAAATTACGGAAATGATACCCTTGACGTTCGAAAATCTGGAGACACTCTTACAGCG
>CASECI010000021.1 GCA_949286465.1 uncultured Alphaproteobacteria bacterium
CCATTCATCAAGAAATTTTTTGATTCCATTCCAGAAGTCAGTAGATTTCGGACTATTTTTACCTTCTTTTTCAAATTCCTCCAGTAATTCTTTCTGACGTTTATTCAGATTTGTTGGAATTTCAACTGTTATTGTAACGAATAAATCCCCTCTTGCTGAGCTCTTTAAGACAGGCATACCTCTTCCACGTAATTTAACCTCATACCCGTTTTGAGTTCCTGCTGGAATTTTTATAACTTCCTTTTCACCATCTATTGTTGGAATCTCTATACTGCCTCCAAGCGTTGCTGTCGTCATTGGAATAGGGACGGTACAATATAAATTTTTATCTTGCCTTTTAAAGAGTTTGCTTTCCTTAACCGTAATGAATAAATATAAGTCACCTGCTGCACCACCTCTTAAACCAGCTTCCCCTTCGCCCGACAAACGCATACGAACTCCAGTTTCAACACCGGCAGGAATATCAACTTCAAGAGCTTTACTTTTCTTAACACGGCCAGCTCCTTTACAAGTTATACAAGGTTTTTTGACTATTTTCCCTGAGCCACTACAGGTTGGACATATTGTCTCCATTAAGAAAAAACCATTCTGACGACGAACACGTCCTCGACCTCCGCACATAGAACAAGTTTCTATTCCTGAACCTCCTTGCCCATGACAGTCGTCACAAACACTGTAGGTCGAAATATTTATCTTCTTCTTTACTCCAGAAAAAGCCTCTTTTAAAGAGATTTCTAAATCGTATCGAATATCATCACCTCGCAGATTTTCCTCTGCTTGAGACCGGCTACGTGTATTCCCCATAAACCCGTTAAAAACTTCTTCAAATAAATCAGAAAAACTACCCCCTGAAAAGTTAAATCCGCCGAAACCATTTCCAAAACCACCTGCTCCTTGCTCAAAAGCAGCATGACCAAAACGATCGTAGGCCGAACGCTTTTGTTCGTCACTCAAGACTTCATAAGCTTCATTGACTTCTTTAAATTGAATTTCTGCTTCTTTATCTCCTGGATGAAGATCCGGGTGGCATTTCTTAGCCATACTCCTGTATGCTGCCTTTATTTCTGCAAAAGTCGCTGTTTTCGTTACGCCAAGAGTTTCATAATAGTCTTTTTTTGCCATCGTATCTCATCCTTGGCTCATATATAGATAATCATATTTAAAATTGCAAGAGCTTTATTTGCAAATAAATAATTCTTGAAATAAATTATCCTTTTTATATACTGGACTTGAGGATTTATCCTCTGAGTGCTTTGAAAAGGCGCAAAAGAGCTGTAGCAAGCTCCAATCAACGGGGTAGAGGAAACACCCTACCCGAAAGGGTGTATATCTTTTCAAAAGTATATTCCCCCTTTACTTCATCTCTGACTCCATGGTCGGGGAGCCTGCGGCGTATGTGCAGAAGGAAGTTTCCTTTAAAGGCCGCAGGAACCTTTTCGTTGATTGGGTTTGCTAACTCTCCGACCGCCTTGTTTCAAAGGCGGTTTTATTTTTAACGGAGAGAAAGAATGAGAAAAACCTTATTAATATTATGTATTTTTGCAGGAGTATTAACAGCCTGCTCCACACATCATCGCGGGGTTAGCAGTATAAATACATCGCAGACACTACTTGAAATCAGACCCATAGAAGCAAGTATAAACATTGGGAATAAGATGAAAGGACGAGCTTTATGTAGAACTTTATTCGGATTCTACATAAATAAACCAGATAGAGAAGCCTATGGAGCAACTTTAGAAACAACTAACGGGAATGATGCTCCCGATCGGTGTACTCGCGGAGCGATTTATAACGCTCTTTCTCAAACAAATGCAGATCTTATTGTTGCGCCTCAATATGAAATGGATTCTCATAAATTCCTATGTATTCCATTCTTTGACGCATGTTTATATAGAAGTTCCCTTGTTGAAGTAACCGGATATGAAGGAAATTACACAAATATAAAAGAGATCGCCTCGGATGTTATAAAAAAACGACAAACAGACCCGGCATTTAAACCTACTAAAAAATCAACTCTTTCGAAAGTTCTTTCTTTTTAAACTTCCGTCAGATACCATAGCAAGACAAGTCGACCTGAAATAGACGCACACTATGAGATTTTATTCAAGTAGAAATCCTAATTTAACAAAAACCCCGCTTATTTAAAGTAAGCGGGGTTATATTTCAACGGTCGAGTTATTTCTTCACTTCTTCAAAATCTGCATCAACAACATCGTCCTCCTTTGCCTTTGCTTCTTCAGACGAACCTGTGTTTGCACTAGAACCAGCATCTGCTCCTGGAGCGGCTCCTGCTGCTTGTTGCTCTTTATAAAGAGCTTCACCCAACTTCATAGAAGCATTCATCAAGCTTTCTGTCTTTGCATTAATATCATCAACATTGTCTTTTTCTGCTGCTTCTTTCAAGTCTTTTATTGCTGCTTCAATCGCGTCTTTATCAGAAGAAGATACTTTATCACCTAAGTCCTTCAATGTTTTTTCCGTTTGATGGATCATAGATTCTGCTTTATTCTTCGCCTCGATTAATTCACGTTTTTTCTTATCTTCATCGGCATGAGCTTCGGCATCTTTAACCATTTTTTCAATATCTGCATCTTTCAAACCGCCAGATGCTTGAATACGTATCGCCTGTTCTTTTCCTGTGGCTTTATCTTTTGCTGATACATTCACAATACCGTTCGCATCAATATCAAATGTAACTTCAATTTGAGGCATACCACGTGGTGCTGGAGGAATTCCTACTAAATCAAATTGACCTAGTAATTTATTATCTGCCGTCATCTCACGTTCACCTTGGAAAACACGAATCGTTACAGCTGTTTGTCCATCTTCTGCTGTAGAGAAAACTTGTGATTTTCTTGTCGGAATAGTTGTGTTGCGATCAATTAATCGTGTAAACACACCGCCTAATGTTTCAATACCTAAAGACAATGGCGTAACATCAAGCAATAAAACATCTTTAACGTCACCTTTTAAAACGCCTCCTTGAATAGCAGCCCCAACAGCAACAACTTCATCTGGATTGACCCCTTTATGAGGTTCTTTACCAAAATAATCCTTAACTAATTTTTGAACCGCTGGCATACGAGTCATACCACCGACTAAAATAACTTCATTGACATCTTTAGCTGTGATGCCTGCATCCTTTAAAGCATTTTCTATTGGTTTCTTAGTTCTTTCTAATAAGTCCTCTACCAAACTTTCTAATTTTGCTCGAGTTAAGGTGACATTTAAATGTTTTGGACCTGTTGCATCTGCGGTAATAAATGGCAAATTAACTTCTGTTTGCTCTGTGCTAGATAATTCAATCTTTGCTTTTTCTGCAGCCTCTTTTAATCTCTGCAATGCTAATCTATCTTGACGTAAATCAATGCCTTGTTCTTTCTTAAATTCATCTGCAAGGTATTCAATAACACGCATATCAAAGTCTTCTCCACCAAGGAATGTATCTCCGTTCGTCGACTTTACTTCAAAAACGCCATCGCCTATCTCCAAAACAGAAACATCAAAAGTACCACCACCTAAGTCATATACAACTATTGTACCTGTTCCTTGTTTCTCCAAACCATAGGCCAATGCAGCCGCTGTTGGTTCGTTAATAATACGAAGAACTTCTAGACCCGCAATTTTCCCTGCATCCTTTGTCGCTTGACGCTGTGAATCATCAAAATAAGCTGGAACAGTAATAACAGCTTGTGTAACTGGCTCACCTAAATAAGCTTCTGCATCTTCTTTCAACTTCTGAAGAATAAATGCCGATATCTGGCTTGGAGCATATTTCTTCCCACGTACTTCTACCCACGCATCTCCATTATCTCCAGAAATAATATGATAAGGAACTAACTCTTTATCTCTTGCAACAACTTTATCGTCATACCGGCGACCCATTAAACGCTTAATTGCAAAAAGCGTCCCTTCTGGATTCGTAACTGCCTGACGTTTTGCAGGTTGACCAACAAGACGTTCATCTTTGTTTGTAAAAGCGACCATAGATGGTGTTGTTCTAGCGCCTTCTCGATTCTCTAAAACCTTAGAATCCTTCCCATCCATGATGGCTACACATGAATTCGTTGTACCTAAATCAATACCGATTACTTTACTCATTTTCATTCTCCTTTGTCATAACTTTACATCCTATATAATGTGTACAATTGTATTTCGCAACCCTCACCATAAAAAAACTTTGAATTTTTTCAATTTCATTTTACAATATGAAAATATACATGAAAAGGATATTATTATGCTAATACCATCTCAAATTTTAACTTTAATGCAAACTTATTTACCTGAGCTATTCGGAGCGCTTTTAACTTTTTTTGCTTTGAACTTTTTGGGGAAAGATGAAGAACAAGGAAAAAACAATTTATCTTATGCTGCTTTAGCTTTTTTATTCCTCTCTTTCAAAGATATTATTTTATTCGGATCCTTTATCTTAGCTGATTTTGTTCCTTTTATTATCCCTCAAAGGGGAATTGATGCGACAGCTTACTTCTTGCAGTCGACTTCTGTTATTTTAATGTTTGTTGGTGGCCTCCAATCTTTGAAAGTCTTTAAAGTTGTTAAAAGAGAGTTAACTCTTATTTTATGCTTAATTGCTATCCTTGCCTCAGTTTGGGTTGTCCTACGAATACCAGCTACATGGCAAATCATTCTACCAACTATCTATCTTATCGTAGGCTTTTTCTTCTTAGGATTTTGCTTTGCCTTACCTCACCGTCACGGAATGAACCAAATCCTACGAAAAACTGGTCTAACAATTATCCTTTTAGGCTTTTATTATTTGTTTACAATAACTCCGTGGGGAATTGAAAGCCAAGTACATTCTTGGGGAATTGAAGCCATACTTTATTGCCTTGTTATTTTATCAACAATCCTTTCAACAACATCTTTGTTAAAAGAGCAAGTTACTGTCTTACAAAGAGAGCTTAAATTTAGCAAAGCTAAAATTCCTTTATTTATTCAAGCTTCACCTTATCCGATTATTATTTCTCAACTAAAAGACGATAGATTGATGCTTGTTAATGAAAAAGCGAGTGATTTGTTTAATATTGATATCCGTAATCCTAAAATTTTTAGAACAGAAGAATATTATGTTGACCCTAATGCACGAAAAGAGTTATTGAGAAGATTGGCCGATTCTTCTGTTGTCGAAAATTTCCAAGCTCTTTTACGAAAACCTGGAACAGATGAAACATTCTGGCTTGAAATGTCTGCGCGCGTTATTGACTTTGAAAATGAAGTGGCGCTATATACGGCGTTTAAAGACATTACAGCTCAAAAACAACATGAACAAGACTTATTCGAAAAAGCAGTCAAAGATCCTTTAACTGGATGCTATAACCGTCGTCAATTCCAAGAACTAGCCAACAAAGAAATTCGCCGTGCTTGGCGCTATAATAATACGTTTACTCTTATTATGCTAGATATTGACCACTTCAAGAAAGTAAACGATACACACGGACATGCCGCGGGCGATGAAGTCTTAAAAGCTTTAGCTGCTTGTATTACCGGAACTTTAAGAACTTCTGACATTTTTGCACGTTATGGCGGAGAAGAATTTATTATTCTACTGCCAGAAACAACCATTGAAAATGGATATCTTGTTGCAGAACGTATTCGAGAAAAAGTTGCGGCTTTAATGGTGCCTGTTTCAGAAAGTGAAAATATTCACTTTACAATTAGTCTCGGAGTTGTTGAATCGACTTACTCAAGTGACATTAATGAGTTAACTAAATACGCTGATGCAGCTCTTTATGCGTCAAAAGAAAACGGGCGTAACAAAACAACCGTTTATGGTGATGGAGAGGTGTATGAAAAAGAAGTCCCCGCTCCTAAAACAGAAGACACTTCTGCAGAAAAGCTTCAAGCTGACTTAGTTAAACAAGCGCAAGAAGATATAGAAAAAATGAAATATGGTTCTAAATCATGACTTGTCGCTTTATTGAGTATATTCAAGAACATCCTCGGCATTTTATTATTCCTGCTATAGGAATTTTGATAACACTTTATTTCACTTATCATGCTATTCGTGGTGAGCGCGGGTTATTTCGATTATTTGAAATTAATCAAGAAATAAATGAGGCTCAAAGCATCCTAAAACAAACTGAAGAAGAAAAAAATGAAATGGATAAAAAAGTAAAAGCTTTATCTCCTGGAAGCCTAGACTTAGATATGTTAGATGAATCAGGCCGCAGAATTTTAAATGTCGGAGAAAAAAACGACTATATTATTTTTGATTAAAAGTATTTTACGAGGGAATTTATCGACTCAAGTTATTCTTTAGAACTTTTTGCTCAGTGGAAACAGAATTAATCTTTTTTGAACGATGCCGATTGATACGCTCTAATCTTTTATCCCATTCTTTTGAAAGTTTATCTTTATATTTTTCATCTTCATTAAACCGCTTTTTTATTTGTTCTAACACTTGAGCATTTTCATATGTTAAATCATGCGGTGGTGTCTTCCATGACGCCTCATCATAAATTCGCCATTGATTATCTTTACGGCTAAATAAAATACAACCACTCGAAGAAACTGAAGAAAAAGGAATACTGTGTTCAACACAAAACTTATCATGTGTCAAAAGAGGGACATCCCATGCAGCGACACGTAAGATATCGCAGTCATCTAAAAAAACAACATACCTCATATTATAACTCCTTTTTCATAAGGTATCCGAGCAAACATAAGGCTGGGATCATTAAAACACCTGTCATAATAAAAAATAAAAACCACCCCATACTTTGTGCTAAATAACCACTACAGCTTGCAATAAGTGAGGCTGAAACCATTGTCAAAGATGTAAGAAGAGCATACTGTGTTGCAGAATATTTTCTTGAACAAAGAGAAGACAAAAAGGCAACAAAAACAGCTCCTCCCATACCACCAATAATATTATCAAAAGTAATAACAGCAAAAAATAATGGCATATTTGGACCTGTAAGTGATAACAACGCAAATGCTAATGAAGTAAAAATCTCGAAAATACCTAGATACATTAGCGACTTTAAATAATTAAACTTAATCATCAAAAAACCGCCGGCTACGACGCCTAACATTGTTATCCAAGGCCCAAAAGCTCCAGATACTAATGCGATTTGATTTTTTGAAAATCCATTTGAAAGATAAAAAGGATCTGCCATTTTACCTAAAACAGCATTACAAATTTTATAGAGGATAATGAATATAATGAGTAAAAACCATTGATTCCTTTTTATAAAATCTAGAAAAGGCAATAATATCAGATTATAAAAATTGATTTTCTCTTGTTTTGCTGAAACAGATTCATGAAGTAAGATAAGACTTATAAAACCAACACTAATTAAGGAAGTAGATAATCCATAGCAAATGTGCCATGGAAGATATGTTGACAAAGCAATAACACCAGCTCCTGTTATCAACAAACCCATACGGTAACCAAATTGATATAAAGCAGAACCTTCCTTTAAGGACTTATCATCTAAGGTGTCAATTCTTAGGGCATCAACAACAATATCTTGGCTCGCAGCGAAAAAGGAAGCAATAAAACAATATAAAAACAGTTCTATAATTTCTGTTTGTGGATTTAATGTTGCTATTTTTAATAAAGCCAAAATTAAGCCTATTTGGAAAATAAATCCCCACGCTTTTTTCCGTCCTAACCGGCTCAAGAATGGTAGATTTATCCTATCTACAAAGGGAGCCCATATAAATTTAAAACTATACGGCAAAAGAACAAGACTAAATAACCCTATCGTTTTCAAATCAACACCTTGCTCAGTTGTCCAGATCGATAAAGTTTTTGCTAACAGATTTAAAGGAGCTCCACTAGATAATCCTAATGCGAAAAAAAGAAAGACTTCTTTCTTAAAATATCCTCGCAATATTTTTTTAAATGAGCCCATTATATTTGTCCTTTAATTAATTTTTTTAACTTTATCATAGGCTTTTGAAAAAAACAACGAAAGATAAAGAACTCTTTAAAAGGCATCCTTATAAAAAAGCCTCCTAAAATGGAGGCTTTGTTTATTCTTCTTTTTTTCTCTCAGCTTTACGCCGATCGTTACTGTCTAATAATACTTTACGTAATCGAATTGATTTTGGCGTTACTTCAACAAGTTCATCATCTTCAATATAAGCTAACGCTTCTTCTAAACTCATTATCCGTGGGGGTGACAAAATAATATTATCATCTTTGCCTGCTGCACGCATATTTGTCAGTTGCTTTCCTTTTATCGGATTAACTTCAATATCCCCGGATTTTGCATTTTCACCTATAATCATGCCTGCATATACTGGCGTTCCATGACCTATAAATAAAGTACCTCTCTCTTGAATCTTAAACAAAGCATAAGCAACTGCTTTCCCTTGTTCTGTAGAGATAAGAACACCTGTTCTACGACCTTGAATAGGACCTTTATATGGTCCATATGAATGGAATATACGGTTCATCACGCCTGTACCACATGTGTCTGTTAAAAACTCTGAATGATAGCCTATGAGCCCTCGAGATGGAGCAATAAAAATTAAACGTGTTTTATTTCCTCCAGAAGGAAGCATTTCTTGCAATTCTGCTTTACGTTGGCTCATTTTTTCAACGACAACGCCAGAATATTCTTCATCAACATCAACAACAACTTCTTCATATGGTTCTGTTTTATGCCCATTTTCGTCCTCATGGAAAACAACCTGAGGACGAGAAATAGATAATTCGAATCCTTCTCGGCGCATTGTTTCTACCAAAATACCCAATTGCAATTCTCCGCGACCTGCCACCTCAAAAGCATCTGTACTACTTGTTCTGGCAATCTTAAGCGCAACATTCCCCTCAATTTCTCGGCATAATCTATCCCATATCATGCGCGACGTCACTTTATCCCCTTCTTGACCGGCAAATGGGGAAGTATTAATTGAAAAAGTCATCATTAAAGTAGGAGGGTCTATGGGTTGTGAAGGAATGGCTTGCATCACTTCAGGAGCACACAAAGTATCTGCAACTGTTGCTTTAGAAAAACCTGCAATACTTACAATATCCCCTGCCGTTGCTTCTTGTAACGCTGTTCTTTTTAAACCTCTAAACGCCATAATCTTGGAAGCCCGAGCCGTTTCTATTACTTGCCCATCTCGAGACAATGCCTTGATTTGCGTATTCACTTTCAAAGAACCTGTTAATACTTTTCCTGTTAAAATACGGCCAACGAATGGATCATATTCCAATGTCGTCACTAACATAGAAAAAGGCTTGTTCAAATCATGCTCCGGAGCAGGAACATGTTTGATAATCTCTTGAAATAAGGGAGTAATGTCTTTTCGTTCATCATGCTCTAAATCATAAACAGCCCATCCCTCTCTTCCTGAAGCAAATAAAGTCGGAAAATCTAATTGTTCATCGGTAGCACCTAAGTTCGCGAACAAATCAAAAACCTCATTATGAACATCGTGTGGACGTGCGTCAGGACGATCAGCTTTATTAATGACAACAATAGGCTTTAACCCTAATTTTAATGCTTTACCAACAACAAACTTTGTTTGTGGTAAAGGACCTTCTGCAGCATCAACTAAAACAATAACACCATCGACCATAGATAAAATACGTTCAACTTCTCCACCAAAGTCAGCGTGTCCCGGCGTATCTACAATATTAATCCGTGTTCCATTCCACTCAACTGATGTACATTTAGCTAAAATTGTAATGCCACGTTCTCTTTCGATGTCTCCAGAATCCATAACACAAGTTTCTACAACTTGATTATCTCTAAATGTTCCGCTTTGTTTCAAAAAAGTATCAACCAGAGTCGTTTTGCCATGGTCAACGTGTGCGATAATCGCAATATTTCTTAATGGAAGTGTCATATTTTTCTTCTTTTCGTTTAAAAGTTATATTTGAGTGTTCTCTCATATACACCTTTTTTCAACAAAAAGATAGTAAAAAATAAAAAATCTTTATAAAGATAACTTAATGATCTCGCGTTAAAATAAACAATGCAAGCTCTTTCAAAGGAAGAGCTCTTTCTTCAAAGGGAGCTAACGCATCTATTGCATGTTGTATGAGCTCTTTGGCCTTTTGTTTCGCGGCATCCACACCAACTAAAGAAACATAAGTCGCTTTATTTGCTTTTACATCTTTACGAAGTGTTTTCCCAACTTTCTCAACAGTTCCTTCAATATCTAAAATATCATCTGTAATTTGAAAAGCGAGCCCTAAATCTGAAGCGTATGTTTTTAAAGCTTGTCTTTCTTCAAACGAAGCCTTTCCTAAAATAGCTCCTGCTTCACAAGCAAAAATCAATAACCGACCAGTTTTCATGCCTTCTAACCGTATCACTTCCGTCAACGGTAAATCTATTTCCTCCTTTTCTGCGAGTAAGTCTAACATTTGACCGCCGACCATACCATGAAAGCCTGCTGCATTAGCCAGCGCAACAACGAGTTCACATCTGACGACTGGATCAACCCAACTCTTTTCTGAGCCAATAATTTCAAAAGCTCTCGTTAATAAACCATCTCCCGCTAAAATAGCCGTAGCTTCATCAAACTTTTTATGACAACTCGCTTTTCCTCTCCGCAAATCATCATTGTCCATACAAGGTAAATCATCATGTATTAAAGAATAACTGTGAAGCATCTCTAAGGCTGTTGCTACCCGAAGACTATCCTCTTTAGAAACACCAAACATACTCGCTGTCATCATCAATAAAAAAGGTCTTAATGCTTTGCCTCCACCAATTGTCGCATACCGCATAGCTTCAACAACTTGCTTCTCTGGACCGACAGGGAGAGGCAACAATTTATCCAACATATCATCAACACGACGGCGAATATCTTTTAAAGTTTCACTCAGCTTCGACATGAAAGTCTTCCTTTCCTTCTATTTCTCCATTAGAATTAACAATAAGTTTATCGATACGTGCTTTTGCATTTTTAAGTTTTTCTTCGCAAATTTTCTTCAGCTGAGTTCCTTTTTCGTAATAAGAAACAGCTTCTTCTAATTGTACGCGACCACTTTCTAATTGACGAACGATTTCTTCTAAAGCACTTAAAGCTTCTTCAAAAGACATTTCGGATTGTTGTTTTGTCATTTTCTTCCCTTTCTTCTTAAAGGATAGCATTTCTCTTTAAAAAGAAAAGATTTTTTTGACAACATCAATGAATTATTAAGTATTCTTTCTTTAAAATAAACAAAAAGCATTATAAGAAGGGTGAATATGGTTTTATTTAAAGAAAACAAGCAAAATGAGATGGCTGTTAAAAGAGGCCCTTTTATGAGACCGAAACAGTCCTTAAAATCTGAAAATAAAAACGTTAAAAAAATTATTTCCTCTTTTAAAAAATCCAACAAAGAAAATGGATTGAGAATTTTTGTCGCCGGCGGATCGCGAAGTGGCAATGATCCCCTTTATGTCGAGGAAGCTTATCAATTAGGAATGAAAATAGCTAAAATGAACTTTAAGTTAGATTTTGGCCTGTCCGGACAAGGGATTATGGGAGCCGTAGCTAAAGGTGTTCTTAAGGTATGGACCCAAAACAATTCCTCGCAACAACTCCCCATTCAAGGAATTACAACCAAAGAATACCTCTCTTTTTGTCAAGAAGACGAAGTTGTCAATCAAGTAAAAGAAGTTATCGTCGCTCATACTCTTGAAGAACGAAAAAATCAACTTTTAAAGGCTGATTTCGTTATTTTCGCTCCAGGCGGCATTGGAACATTAGACGAGCTTGTTTATGATTGTGTCGCTATGCAAGATGGCTTCTTGCCTTTAAAGCCATTCATTATTTTCAATGTAAACGGTCATTATCATCACATCTTAGAGTATTTAAAAGAAATTCACTTAAAAGGTTTTTCTGATGCCTTCCCCTTTATTGTCGTCGATGATAGCAATGAAGCTGGGGTTGCTTTTGAGGTCTTAAAAGCAAGATATCCTCTTCCCAAAGAAATAAAAGACGTACTCAATTATGTTCAAAATATTATTTATGATTTACCTTACATCATTAATGAAAAAATAAATCACCCTCGACTGAATGTCAGTAATCTCTTATCCTCAATCGATAAAATACGAACAAATGGTTCAGAAAAAGAAAAAAAAGAACTGGCACAAGCAATTGAACAAGCCTATTTAAAAAAAGAGATCGACCGCATGTATGGACGGCTTGAAAAAACAGGGCGAGATACAGCTGTTGTCAGTGAAAAATTATCTGGTTTAAAAGAACAGAGAAAGAAGGTTCAATTTTAAATGGATTTCGTTAATTTTCCTTTGTTGCTAATGTCTATGTTGCTGATTTTCAGTATACTAACCAGTCTTGTGTCTACAAAGGCAAATATTCCATTAATTCTTGTTTTTTTATGTATTGGCCTTCTTGTCGGCGATGGAGGAGGACTAGGTCTTATTACCGGATTTCATTCACCGAAGATTGCCTTTTTTATTGGAAATGTAGCACTTGCTCTCATTTTATTCGACAGTGGTTATCAAACGTCATTCAAAAGCTATCGTTTAACGGCAGTTCCCTCTTTATTACTTGCAACGATAGGAGTTCTGCTGACAACGCTCTTATTAGCTCCAGCTGCTTATTACATTCTCGACATCTCTTTTTTGCAAGCTCTTCTCTTAGCCGCAATTATCAGCTCAACAGATTCGGCCTCTGTTTTCTTCCTTTTAAGAATGGGCGGTATCTCTATTCGAGATAAAATTAAATCTACGCTTGAAATTGAATCTGGCTCCAATGACCCAATGGCAATTTTCTTAACATTTTCTTTTATCACTCTTTTAGAAACTCAAAATCATGCTTTTTCATGGCATTTAGTCATTAATTTTATTGCTCAAATGGGAATCGGTGCAATCTTAGGTTTTTTAATCGCATACATTGTACAAAAAATTATCAATCGTATAGATTTAGACACGGCTCTTTATCCTATCCTCCTTATATCTATGGTTATTGCCGGTTTTGCAATAACTAATGTTATCGGAGGAAGTGGGTTCCTAGCACTTTATATCAGCGGAATTTTATTAGGAAACGCAAAGCTCAATGGACATCATCAAATTCTTCGTGTTCAAACAACATTAACGTGGTTATGTCAAATCATTATGTTTACCTCATTAGGTATTTATGCCAATATTTCTGAATTCTCGACCGTCTTTACACCTTCTATTATTTTAGGGGCCCTCTTAATTTTTATTTCACGCCCACTCGCAGTTTTCTTATGTCTTGCTCCATTCAAGTACACCTTTTTAGAAAAAACCTTTATTTCCTTTGTCGGATTAAGAGGAGCAACTTCTATTTTACTGGCTTTAACACCTTTGGTTATGAATCTTCCATATGCAGAGACTTTCTTTAATATAATTTTTATCATGGTGTTAATGAGTTTAACTCTTCAAGGTTTTTTTATCATTCCTTTTGCACGTCTGTGCCATATCACACTTCCTATTGTTGAAAAGCCTGCAGAAAAATCAGAAATTGATTTACCAGGGCTCTCTGATAGTTATCTCGTTAGTTATAAACTCTCTGAAAGTACTCCGGCCATTCAAGGGAAATCTATTCCTAAATGGGCAACTCCTATTATTGTTCGACGAGAAGGAATTGCTTATAATGGATACAATATTAAAACCCTGCAAGCAGAAGATAGAGTATATTTATTTGCTTTTTCGGAAAAGAAAATCCATCTTCTTGATTCTCTTTATGGCGGCGGAATTTTAGCCGACAGTGATAATTTTGGAGACTTTACACTCAAACCGGATACCCCTTTAAAAGATCTAATGCTTCTGTATGGAATAAAGATTGATAAAAGAATGCAAGATAAAACAATATGTGATGTCTTGAACCAAAATTTTGCTGATATTGAAGTCGGTGATCGCTTCCAGCTAGATACCGTTGAACTTATTATCCGAAAAATGGACGGTGCCACTGTACAGGAAATCGGATTAGAACTAGAACCAACAGAAAAATCATTTGGAAGACTTTTCATTTTACAAAAGAAACGACACACCTCTAAAAAATCTTAAAAAATTAAATTTATTTTCTACTTGAAAAAAGAAAAAAAACAAGATACAAAATAACAGAATTGATTGAAATAAAAGAGGAAAAAAATGAAAAAAATTGTTATTGGCATTCTATTATTAATAACCGTAGGAATTATTTATTTAGGTTATCGTATAACGACTCAGTCATCTCAAACACAGACCGTTAGCTCTCTTCCCGTAGATGTAATGGTTCTGAACAAGAGTGAATTTTACCCGTCTTTAAGTTTTGTATCAAAAATAGAAGCCAAAGATAAAGTAGCCGTCAGAGCTCGTGTTACAGGTTTTTTAACGAAACGCCTCTTTAATGAAGGAGACTTTGTCCAAGAAGGTCAACTTTTATTTGAAATAGAAAAGGATCAATTCGAAGCAACCGTTCACAAAGGCGAGGCTAACCTTGCTAACGCAGAAGCCAATGAACAAAATGCTGCAGCCCAATTTAAAAGAGCGAAAAACTTGATTAAAACAAAAGATATCTCTGAAGCTACATTAGATCAAAGAGAAGCAGAATATAGTTCGGCTGTTGCAGGCGTAAAGCAAGCTCAAGCAGAGCTTGTTATTGCTCAATTAGACTTAGATTATACTGATATTAAAGCACCCATTAGCGGACGCATAGGAGAGGCAGTTTATAGTGTTGGTGCCCTAATAGGCCCAGATTCTGGAGAACTAGCCTCTATTGTTTCGACCACTCCTATGTATGCTATTTTCTCTGTTTCAGAAAACCAATTATTACAGATGCGTGAATTCATCAAAGAGGCCGATAAAGGTCACGAAACAGAAGGAATAGATATTACTTTCCAATTTGCCAATGGAACAACTTATCCGTTCTCTGGAGAATTAAATTTCGTTGATACGGAACTTGATCCACAAATGAATACATTAAAGATGAGAGTTTCTTTTCCTAATCCAGACAACACCCTTATCTCTGGACAATATGGCCGAGTTAATATGAAATTTAAAAATCCTCAACAGGCCTTATTAATTCCTCAAGTAGCTATACAGCGCGACTTAGCTGGTGCGTATGTTTACGTCGTCAATCAAGAGGATATCTTAGAAACACGCCGCATTGAAATCGGCCTAGAATTAACAAGCGGATATGCTATCGTAGAAAAAGGCCTATCCATTGGAGATAAGATTTTATTAAATAACTATCAAAAAGCAGCTCGTATGATTGGCGTTAAAGTTCAACCAATCATTCAAAAGTTAGAAGATAACAGCAATAAAGAATTAGAAGCTTCATCCCAAGAAACCGAAGAAGAATCTTCTTTAATGGCGGAAGGAGTTTAATATGATTGCAGATGTCTTCATTAAACGCCCTCGTTTAGCAATTGTTGTTTCTATTGTTATAACAATTGCTGGTGCATTATCAGCATTTATGCTCCCGATTGAGCAATTTCCGAACATAACTCCTCCACAAGTATCCGTAAGTGCAACGTATCCTGGAGCAAATGCTGAAGTTATTGAAAGTACTGTTGCTCAACAGATAGAATCTGCTGTTAACGGTGTAGAAGACATGCTTTATATGTCCTCAACTTCCTCTGACGATGGTAGTTATAGTCTGACAGTTACTTTTGAAGTTGGAACAGATCCAGATACGGCTGCAATGAATGTTCAAAACCGCGTTAAGCAAGTTGAATCCAAACTTCCAGAAGATGTGACAAAACAAGGCGTTTCTGTTCGTCAACGAATGTCCTCTATGCTTCAGATTTTCGAAATTGTGTCAGAAGACGGAAAATATGATAATAAATTTCTGACGAACTACGTTTTAATTAATATGAAAGATGAATTCGCTCGCGTTAAAGGTGTTGGCGACATTCAAGTTTTTAGTGAATACGACTACAGCATGCGTATTTGGGTTAGCGACGATAAGCTAAAAAGCCTTAAACTATCCACTTCTGATATTATCAACGCTGTTAAAAGCCAAAATATTCAAGCCTCAGTTGGTCGAATAGGTTCTATGCCAGCGCCAGAAGACCAACTATTTCAAATAACATTAACGTCTCAAGGTCGATTAACATCAGTCGAAGAATTTGAAAATATTATCATTCGAGCTAATAAAGATGGATCCTATCTAAAATTAAAAGATGTTGCTCGTGTAGATCTTGGCGCAAAAAGCGAGGAAATGCTCAGTCGTTATAATGGAAAGCCAGCCGTTGGTTTAGCTATCTTCCAATCTCCTGGTTCTAATGCTATTGAAGTTGCAGAAGGGGTCACTCAAAAATTAGCAGAATTAACGCCTCGTATGCCTCAAGGTTTATCTGTTAAGATGATGTTTGATAATGCAGCTTTCGTTCGGACATCCATGGCTGAGATTGAAAGTACCTTAATAGAAGCCTTTATCTTAGTTGTTGTTGTTATCTATTTCTTCTTAGGTTCCATCCGAACAACTGTTATTCCACTTTTTGCTATTCCTGTTTCGCTGATTGGTGCATTTGCTGGTATGGCTGCTTTAGGCGTTACATTAAATACAGTTTCTTTGCTTGCCCTTGTCCTGGCCATTGGAGTTGTTGTTGACGACGCAATCGTTGTCGTTGAAGACGTTGAATCTGTAATGAGTATGAATCCTAAAGAAAAACCTGCAAATTATGTCAAAAAGTCAATGGATCGAATTACCAATCCTATTATTGCAACGACTCTGATTTTATTAGCAGTTTTCGTTCCTGTCGCTTTTATACCAGGTATTTCAGGGATGCTTTACCGACAATTTGCAGTAGCTGTTTCCTGTGCTGTTACAATTTCAGCTATTAATGCATTAACTCTTTCTCCTGCTTTAGCACGCCTTCTTATGAGACCTAATCAAAACCACATATGGTTAGTTCGTAAAGCGATGGCCGGTGTTGAATTATTACGGCGTGGATATGCTGCTATCATTGGTAAAATTATCCCTCACTCATGGTATGCCGCTTTGGCTCTGTTGATTCTAGGCGGATTGGCTATCTTCTTGTTTAGAAGTACGCCAACAGGGTTCCTTCCTGCAGAAGATCAAGGAGCTTTCATGTGTGAAATACAACTTCCATCTGGAGCCTCATTAAATAGGACAGTTGAAGTTGCTAAACAAGTAGAGGAACGCGCTCGTAAGATTCCAGGCATTAATGGCGTTATGACTGTTGCAGGATTTGGAATGTTGTCTGGTGGTGCAGCTTCAAACAGTGCCTTCCTTGTTATAAACTTAGATGATTATGAAAAAAGACAATCTCCTGACTTAATCGTCACAAATATTATTCAAAAGTTTTCAATGGCTACTGCAGACATAAAAGATGCGATTGTTATGCCTTTTAATTTACCTGCCTTAATGGGAGCTTCCTCAACAGACGGTTTCGAATATATGCTTCAAACAACTGAAGGAGCAAGCCCTGAAGAACTTGTTTCTGTTGCCAATCAGATTATTGCGAAGGCTTCTCAACATCCTGCTTTAACGAATGTAATGACGTTCTATCGTGTTGATAGCCCTCGATTAAGTGTAATGGTCGACCGAGAAAAGGCTTATGCACTAGGAGTTTCTGTTTCTGATATTTTTAATACCATGCAAGCTATTCTTGGCGGGACCTATATTAATGACTTTAACTTATATGGCCGCTCCTGGCAAGTGATGCTACAAGGAGATATGAATGATCGTTCAACAAAGGAAGATATCTTCAAGATAGAGCTAAAAAACGACAAAGGAGAAATGGTTCCTTTACGGTCTCTAATACAAATAAAAGACACTATAGGTGCTTCCAGCATCCAACGTTATAATAACTATCGTGCTTTAAAAATCACAGGAGCGAATGCAACTGGATACAGTTCTGGCGATGCCATTAAAGCAATGACTGAAATTTCCCAAGAAGTTTTACCTGCAGGTTATAAATATGAATGGACAGGTACTGCTGTTCAAGAGCTCGAAGCAGGAGGGCAAACAGCCATTGTCTTTATCATGGCTTTCTTGTTTGGATATTTATTCTTAGTTGGGTTATATGAAAGCTGGACATTGCCAATTTCCGTTATGTTGTCTATTATCGTTGGTTTCTTGGGTGCTATTTTAATGATATGGTGGCAAAGTAAGAACCCTACATATCGAATTTTTGATGATTTATATGCTCAAATTGGCTTAATTGTTCTTGTCGGCTTGGCGGCTAAAAATGCTATTTTATTAGTAGAATTTGCCAAAGATCGCCATGAAAATGAAGGTGATTCTATTCCTGAAGCAGCTTTAAAAGGAGGCGCCTTACGTTTCCGTGCTATTATGATGACGGCTATTTCCTCATTGATGGGCTTTTTACCGTTAATCGTTGCAACAGGTGCTGGAGCCCTTTCAAGACGAGCCGTTGGATCAGCTATCTTTGGTGGTATGGCTTTCTCCGCTTTCGTTGCCATATTTATCGTCCCATCGCTTTATGTCATTTTCCAAACAATGGCTGAAAAAGTTGCTGGGCCTCGCCAGAAAGACGATTTTTAAATAATCAAAAGAAGCCTCATTTTAAAGTGAGGCTTCTTTTATGACAAAAATTATCCAATACACAATTCAAGAGAGTTGAGAGGATGAGGTATCTTTTCCTTTCTGCTTACAACTTGCGGCAAAAAACGAGCATTTATATATCTTGCTACGACAGAATCATTTTGTATAATCTGATGCAGAACAGAACCTCGGCCATCTGGCAGCATAAGATCTACGCCTATCTCAATCATTTTATCACAAACAGGAAACATATGACGGCGAAGAGCCATTGTAAACAAAGAATCAACTCCCGTTTGAACACCTTCGAGAGCTAGATTTAAATATTCTCCTGAAGACGAACGTGCACTGAGTTTAATTTCTATCAATTGGTTTATATCGGGCAAAGGTATCTGTTCCAAACATTCCATAGCCTCTTTCCATTGAGCTTGCATAATTGCATTAAAAAATTTTCTATCTACCTCTTTTTGCGATAAAGTTTTATTCATTTGAATGTCAGTCATTTTTCCCTCTTAGACATAAAAAAAGAGCGGGGATAAAACCCGCTCTGCTCTTTTTTATTTTGATTTAATTATGCATAGGGTATCCCGAGTTTTTTGTACTCAGTAAAATAAAAGCCCCAAAAAAATGTATTTTGCACAAACATATCAAAATCCTTTTTCGTTTATAAGTATGATAAAATAAAATTTATTTTGCAAGCTTTTTTTATTTAAGTATCCTTACCTCCTTTTCTTTAGTATGAAAATATGAATAATTAAAAAGAATTCAAATATGTTCCCATTCCAAAACCCTTCATGCGCACACATAAAAATTACCTCCAATTTTCAACATGTCTGTATCACGTAAAAAGCTGACTATATTTATCATAAAAATATTTCTTATTGTGAAGAAGAACCTATCCTTGAGCTAAGGTATATATACCTTCACAATGCTTGCGCATTATTGTAAAAATCCTTGACAATTTATGCAAAATTGGACTAGTTTATAATCCTATTTTATTAAAGGGATTTTAGATAAAAATGACAAAAATAGATAAAGATACAATCAAAGAAATGGCCTTCTGGGTTCGTGTTCGTATCCCAGATAAAGAGGCAGAAACAATGGCTGAAGAATTTACAGAAACTCTTTCTTGGATCGGTGAAAGATTAAAGAATCCAGAAATTCAAACCGTTCAACCTATGGTAACTCCATTTGATGAAAAAATCCCTTTACGACAAGATATTGTAACAGATGGACATCAGGTTCAAGCGGTACTTTCTAATGCGCCTGATGCAACACCCGAGTTCTTTTCTGTTCCTAAAATGGTGGAGTAAAATATGACTGATTTAACTGATTTAACCTTATCCGAAACAATTAAGGGCTTAACAGATAAAGAATTTTCAAGTGTCGATGTTACAAATGCTTACTTGAAAAAGATGGAAGAAAAACGGCACTTAAACGCGTACATTACCGAAACGCCGGAGGTAGCTTTGAAAATGGCCAAAGAATCTGATGTGCGCCGAGCTAAAGGAACTGTAGGTAAATTAGAAGGTATCCCGATGGCAATTAAAGATATGTTCTGTACAAAAGGCATCAGAACAACAGCGGCCAGTCGAATTTTATCAAACTTTATTCCACCTTTTGAATCAACGACAACACAAAAATTATGGGATGCCGGTGCGGTTTGTTTGGGCAAAACCAACACGGACGAATTTGCCATGGGCTCTTCAACGATTACCAGCTACTTCGGCGTCACCAAAAACCCTCATGATGAAACACGCGTTCCTGGCGGCTCTTCTGGTGGTTCTGCGGCTGCTGTAGCTGCTCATATGTGTGCTGGGGCTACAGGGACAGAAACAGGTGGTTCTATTCGCCACCCTGCAAGTTTTTGCCAAGTATCTGGCTTTAAACCAACCTATGGTAGATGTTC
>CASECI010000022.1 GCA_949286465.1 uncultured Alphaproteobacteria bacterium
TATTATTTATGAAATAAAAGGTCCTCCGGGACCTTTTTTAATATTTTCTCAGTTTCATATAAAAACTCATATTTTATAAAAATTATGAAACCATGTCTTATTGGAAAACCGTTAAAACAACAATTATAAAGTTAAATATTACTTGTATATATATAATAATTTATTTATAATTACTCACGAGTTTAATAACTCCCTGCTAGTTAATACTGCTACTATTGAACTAGCCAAAGACCATAGGAGGTAAGCATTATGAAAAATTACGAATTAATGTACATCCTTAAGCCAAGCCTTGAAGAAGGCGTTTTGAAAGCCGAGAAAGAGAATGTTTCCAAACTTCTCACAACCAATGGTTGTAACATCGGCAAAATCGAAGAGTTAGGTTTAAAAGACCTCGCTTACGAAATCAAAAAAGAGCGTAAGGGTTACTATGTTGTTCTTAATTTTGAAACAGAGAATGTCAAAGCTCTCGACCAAGTTAAGAAACAATTAACATTAAATACTAATGTCATTCGTTTTTTAATAATTAGAAAGTAATATTAATTTATTAAAAAAGGAGTACAAAAAATGATTAATCAAGTTATTTTAATCGGACGTTTGACCAAAGATGTCGAAGTTCAAAAAACAAACAGTGGCAAGTCCGTCGCGAGTTTCTCATTAGCGGTGGATAGTTACTATGGAAATGGACAAAAAACATGTTCATTCATCCCATGTACAGCTTGGGGTGTCGTTGCTGAGAATCTTTCAAGATTCTGCCGCAAAGGCAGCCAAATAGCTATTGAAGGTAGATTGCAACAACGATCATATCAAGGCAAAGATGGAAACAGATATGTTGTTGAAGTTGTTTGTACAACCATCGAATTCCTCGAAAGAAGAGGTGGTGATTCAAAAGGTAGCACCTACGAAAATATGGAAGGTGTTCCAGCACAAGCAGCCGACGACTTCTCCGAAGATACTTTAGGTCTTGATAACGACACAAACGATTTACCTTTCTAAAAGATTTAAGAAAGGAATATAAAGATGTTTAAAAGAGCAAAACCTAAACATAAAGTTTGTTATTTCACCAAAAATAACATTAAAGAGATCGATTACAAAGATGTTGAACTTTTGAAGAAATTCATCTCTCCAAACGGAAAGATCACTCCAAGAAGAACAACCGGTACATCCTCTCGTTATCAAAGAATGTTACGTGAAGCTATTTTAAGAGCCAGATTCATGGCTTTATTACCTTACGTAGCTGACTAAAAACAAATAAATTATAGATATTTAACAACCAGCTTGAATGCTGGTTTTTTTGTTATAATTTTTTATATGATTAAAAAGTATCAAAAGGATTTTGCTTATTCTTATACTACAGGATTTTATCCGACATTCGAATTGATAAAATATAAAAAAGAATATTTAAAGTGCGTCTATGTCAATCCTAGCGCAGTCGATACCGATGGCTTCAAAAAACTTCAAACATCAATTCATAAAGAGAAAATAATAATTTCAGAGAATGTTTTTAACAAATTGATGCTCAAAGAAAATGACAATGTCATAGGTGTTTTTGATAAATATAATGACAAACTGGATAAAGATGATAATCACGTTGTTTTACAAAGACCTTCAGATATGGGAAACCTTGGAAATATCATGCGTACCATGAACGCTTTTTTATATAAAAATCTTGCAATAATAGTTCCAACTGCAGACATTTTCAATCCGAAAACTATACGTGCATCCATGGGTTCAATTTTCAAAATAAACATCGAACTTTTCACTAGTTTCGAAGAATACATTGAAAAATACAAAGATCACACTTACTACCCATTCGCATTGCAAAATTCAAAACCTATGCAATCTTTAAAAAATAACAAAAAACCATACTCTTTACTCTATGGCAATGAATCAACAGGTCTTGATAGAGAATTGCTAAATGAGAATACATTAAAAATTGAGCAAGCCGCTGATATCGACTCACTCAATTTGACAACAGCTGTAGCTGTAAGTTTGTATTACATCAAAAACTTAGAAAACAATTAGGAATTAGAATCCTTTTTATCATCTTTTTTCTTATTTGTTTCGAAATTTTCAACATTCTGATTAATATCGACAACTTTTCCATTCAAGATTGTCTTTGTCTGTTTTTTAACATATTCAACTTTGGAAAATAAAAGAAAATATATAAACAGAAATATCATCATAAGATTCAACAAACATACGATTGTCAACATCACATAATCAAACGAGCCAACCTTTGTTGAATCCTCTTGAAAATAGCCACCACCAAATAAAGTCAAACCTTTGGAAATGGAGATGCTCATACCGATCAAAAAATACAAGCAAACTGCTTCAAAAATCAATACTAAAACTATAAGCAACCAATGATTCCATTTGAAAGATTTGAATCTATTTAAAAGTTTGTTCATTACTCTTCCACTTCTTCAACGTAATCAGCGTTATGATAAACAGCTTGAACGTCTTCAATTTCATCCAATTCTTCAAGAAGTTTTTCAAATTTTTCCAAATCTTCCTTTTCAAGATGAGCTAACTCAGAATTTGGAATCATCTTAATTTCATTTGTTTCAAATTCTGTGATTCCCATATTGTTCAAAACATCCTTAGTTTTAGCAAAATCTTTCGGATTAACATACACTTGAATGAAATTTTCATCGATCAATTTGACTTGTTGAACATCAACTTCATCCATGATCAAAGCTTCGGTGATGCCATCAACATCTTTTCCTTCAAATTCCAAAACTCCTAAATTATCAAAGTTGAAACTGACACATCCAGTGTTTCCCAATTTTCCACCTTTATGAGTAACTGCACTTCTAATTGAAGCGAATGCTCTTTTATCATTGTCAGTCAATGTATCGATGATCAAATTGACATTTCCTGGGCCGAAACCTTCATAACGGTTTGAGGAATAAGATGTGCTATCTTTTCCTTTAGCTTTTTGAATAGCTCTTTCTATAACATCTTTAGGAACGGATTGTCCTTTGAATTTTTCAATAGCTGAACGAAGAGCAAGATTCTCCTTTGGATCTGGGACTCCTTGCTTTGCAGCCATATATATTTCTTTACTAGCACGATTGCATAATGCAGATTTTGCAGCGTTGGTTTGTGCCATTTTCTTGGCTCTAACTTCATGTGCTCTACCCATATAATACCTCTTTCTTAAATTTTCAACTTTATTATTATACTATTTAAATATATTAAATAAAAAATTGTATAAATCTTATAACATATAAAAATAAATTGGGCCGTTGTTGACAGCCCAATTTGATTTATTCTTCAGTTTTCTCTTGTTTATCGAAGTCTTTAACTTCGGCTTTTCTAAAATCTGTTTTTTCCTGATAAACTAAATCAACAGCAGTTTTGAAAAATTGAATTTCCATCTTATTACGTAAATAAGAAGTATTTAATTCTAATGAGTTGAATTTATCGATGATATCCAAAACATCAGCTTCGGAATTTGCCAAAATACCTGCAGTTAAAACAGCGACACGATAATCTGTCAAATCTGTTGTATCCAATAAATCTTTCTTGTTGTCTTTCTTAATTGATAAGAAAACTTTGTTGGCTTTTTGGTTTTCACCTAAAAGTAAATAAATATATATCTTCTCACCTGAAATCGTGTAAAGCATATCAACTGGCAGATATTTTGAATAATATTGAATGGTATTTAAATCATCAATAGCTTCTTCAACATTTTCGTGATACAAATTGTCACAATACTTGTAGTACAAAGTTTGAGCTTTGTAATATGAATTGTAATCGCTGAAATTTGGGATGACAAAATCAACATTGTTCACAGAGTTAGCTTCATTCAAAAGCAAAATGTTATATGCTTTTCTGTTTTCTTCTGAACGAGTGTTAATAAATGTGTACATATCATTATCATAATCGGACTTAAAAGGTAATAATTCATAAAAAGGAATAATTGTGGAATAAATACCTGTCATAAAAATACCTAATCCAACTGAAACAACAGTATCAGATGCACCTTGTTTTTGTGAGATGAAATAACCAACTACAAGTAAAATAGCTACCATGATCAAATTGGTCACATGACCGAAGAATAAATAAGAAGTTGGTTTGCAATTTTCGTCTTTTGGTTTAAATCTTAAGTGGAAATCCAAAATTTCACCTATTTTGAATGAACTTTTGAATTTATCATTCACTTTGGTTAATCTTATACCGAAAAATTCAACCATCTGAACTTGATATTTTCCGATCAATTTTGCGGCTAAAATCTTACCACCGTTATAAACCAAGAAAGCAACCAAACAACCTATAACTAAGGAAAGACTATTTAAAAGTATACCGTTGAAAGTTGCATCGTTTTGCAATAAAGGTATAACATAACGATCAAATATCAAAACTAAAGCAATAGCATATAATGCTGTCAAGCAGATAACAACCCAAGAAAGATTGTAATCGAAAAAGCCTTTTTTCAAAGGTCTTTTGGATTTGACATCCTCTTTATTGGATGTAACTTTTTCATTTAATTCATTATTCTCTGACATTAAATTTCCTCCTAGAAAAGACGTTTATAATTATAAATTAATATACTTTTTTAAATGTAATATTTAATCACTTTATAATGGTTACATAAAAGCTAAAATAGTTCATTACAAAACATTTTGTTACTTTTTAATAAAATTGTTAAATATAAAATAACATTTTAAAATCATTTATTTTTTAGTTTTAAAAAATTCATATATATCGTTGTGATTTCTTTTTCATCAATGTTGAGAAAATCAAAATTCGTATGTAAATTTAAAGAACAAACCCAATCTGAAAACATCGAAACACATTTATTTAAACTTTTTGCCCTGCTATTAAAAATAACATTACACAATTTTACAATCTTGGTTTTCAAAGTATTTTTGTTCAATTTAACAAAGTCATTCATGATGATAGCGATACCTTCACCATGGGTTAAATTGTCATATTTTCCAGTTAGAATATGTTCAACTTTATGTATAGGCATATTGTAATTTTCCAAAAATGAGGTGATTCCACAGTGAGCTAAACTTCCAAGCAACATCATCTTCTTTCTCGATTGAACATCAAAATAATCATTAAGAACCACTTTAGAAACTTCAACAATCTGTTTTAAAACTGCTAGTGAAATATCATCACTGACATTATTATCACTTGAAGAAAAATATCTTTCTAATGTATGGCAAAACATATCAGCGATTCCAACCGCTAATTGATATTTCGAACATGTTTTTGTCAAATAAGGATTCAAATAAGAGAGATATGGGTAATTTGTGATGGAACGAAAACCTTGTTTGATCTTCTTTTTCTTATCACTCATAACACAGGAGTTACTCATCTCAGAACCCGAACCTATCAAAGTGATGGAGGTGACTAACTTCAAAGTATTGATTGGTTTGAATTTTCCATACATCAAATCTGTAATGTCACCTTGATAATAAAAATTGTTGCAAACATACTTTGCCATATCCAAAACAGATCCACCACCAACTGCAAGAATACAATCTACGTTCTCTGTTTGACAAAGTTTTAGTATTTCTTCAGCTTTATGAACTTCCGGGTTTGGTTCAACATCGTTAAATTCAATATATTTAATTTCATTTTCATTGAGAGATTTTACAAACAAATCATAAAATCCGCTCTTTTTCAAGGAATTACGTCCAAAAAGAAATAGGACTTTATTAAAATTATTCTCTTTTAATATCCTTCCGATAGAAACTTCTTTTTCCTCTTCAAGATAAATCAATTTGGTTGGTATATTAAATTCCATATTTTATTTATTCCCAAATTTCAAAAGTTTATCAACCGATCTTTGAATATCACCATCTATGAAAAAGAAAAACTTCTCAACATCATTATCTACATCTCTTGTTATAGGAAGGGAGATGTAATCCAAAATAACACTTAAAAATGCGTTGGAATAATAATCAACTAACAATTGATAATCTTCACTTCTCAATGCTTCATATCGTTGGACTTTGTTCTTTATAAAACTCTTGATTGTAGTTCTTAAATCATCATTCAAAAATGTTTTTAAAACATTATTCGCATTGACATTCTCCAAAATGTTAAGCAAAAAATCTCTGTTCTTATAAATATAGGTGAACAAGCTTTTGATATTCATTTTGATATTTGATACTTCCTCCAATACGAATGGATTATCAAATTTAAAAATGTACATCAAACAATCTTCCAAACTGGAAAAGTAATAATAAAAATTCTGCCTAGTGATATTAGCCTTGTGACAGAGATTTATTATTGTTATCTCACTATATTTGGTAGTTTTTAAAAGAGATTTCAAAAGATTACTTAAAATCAAAGCTCTATTTTTCATATTTTTATTTTAACATTTAAAAATTAATTTCTCGTTTAAGTTGCTAACAATATTTCAAACAAAAAGTTTCATAAGAAACATCAAAAAACTCAAATATAAAAATATAAAAAATTTTATATATGTAAAAAAATTGACATTTTATATAATTTTGAATTTAATAATAAATGGATTTTTTAGGAGTAATATTACAAATGAAAAACGTGAAATTGATAAAAAAATATGCCAAATTAATAGCGGAGTTCGGTTTGAATGCCTCAAATAAACAGGATGTTGTTATTGAAGCTAATGTCGAACATCACGATTTTGTCCCTTATTTAGTCAATGAATTATATAATTTGCATGTCAAAGGTATTCAACTAACTTACGTTGACGAAACTGTAAAAAAACTCAGTTTGCTCAAAGCTCCGATCAAAAAACTTGAGAAAGTTGAAAAATGGGAAGTTGAGAAATTCAAAGAAGAGACAGAAAATCACATGGCGAGAATCATCTTAGTTGGTTCCAACCCAGAGATGCTTAAAAAAGTTAAACCTGAAGCAAAACGCGCCTATCAAAAAGCTAGAAAAGATGCTTTCTATCAATACGTCGATAAATACAACTCCAACGAATTGACTTGGTGCAAAGTTGCTGTACCAACAAGAAGTTGGGCGAAAAAAGTTTTTCCAAATGATACCCCAACTCAAGCATATGATAAATTGTGGGATTGTATATTTAAGGCCTGCCGTATCGAAGAGGAAAATTTCCCAATTGAAGAATACGAACAACACATTTCAATTTTGCAAAGAAAAGCGACAATTTTGACCAATATGCATATCAAAACTCTTCATTACACCAACTCATTAGGAACTGATCTTGAGATAGGTTTACCTAAGAAAGCTATTTGGAAGTGTGCTCAATCTGAAGAAGGCTACTCCGGTCACCTTTTCACCCCAAATATCCCGACTGAGGAAGTTTACACCTCACCTCATCGTGATCGTGTCAACGGAATCGTTTATTCAAGTAAACCTCTTGCTTTTGAAGGGGATTTAATTAAAAACTTCTATCTGAAATTTAAAAATGGTGTTGTTGTGGACTTCAATGCTGAAGAAGGTTATGAAAAACTCAAAGCGATAATAGAATTTGATTCTGACAGCAACCGTTTAGGAGAAGTCGCTCTAGTTCCATTTCACTCACCAATATCAAATTTGAAAACAACTTTCTTTTTAACATTACTTGATGAAAATGCTGCGTGCCACCTCGCTTTAGGTGATTCATTTGGTGATTGTATTCAAAATGGTGAAAATTTAGAACCTATTGAACTTATCAACAAAGGTTTAAACTGCTCAAAAATGCACTGTGATTTCATGATCGGTACAACCGATTTGAAGATCACCGCCACATCATATGACTCCGACGAAAACCGAGAAATAACAATATTTGAAAACGGCGATTGGGCTTTATAAAACACGCATCAGATGTTCCATGCATCTGATGTTTTTTTAATAAAATAAGAATTTTAAAATGCTTAAAAAATTTATATTATTAGAAAAATATATATAGATTATTTTGTTATAATCAATATGGTTCAAATGAAGTTTTTCATTTGGTAGCAATATTTTTAGGAGGTCTAAATGGCTACAAAAGAAAAGAAGTACGTCTATTCCTTCAAAGACGCTTACGGCAAAGGTAAGGAATTACTTGGCGGTAAAGGTGCTGGTCTTGCAGAAATGACCCACATTGGAATCACAATTCCACAAGGCTTTACTGTTACAACTGAAGCATGTAATCTTTACTACCAAGAAGGTAAAAAAGTTCCTGAATTCCTCAGAGAACAAGTTTTGAAAGGTATCGAAGACCTTGAAAAACTCACCGGTAAGAAATTCGGTGGTGACCCAACAAACAGACAAGTTCGTCCTTTGTTAGTTTCTGTCAGATCCGGTGCTAGAGTTTCAATGCCAGGTATGATGGATACAATTCTCAACCTCGGTTTGAATGATCAATCAGTCGAAATCTTAGCTGAAATTACAAATAACCCAAGATTCGCATACGATTGTTACAGACGTTTCATCCTCATGTTCACAAATATCGCTAAAGGTATTAAAAGAGATGCTATGGATGCAATGCTTGAGAAAGTCAAAGAAGAGAATCATTATCAATACGATTATGAAATCACCGCTGATCAATTAAAACAACTTTGCGTTCAATTCAAAGACTATTACAGAAGTCAATTCAACGAAGAATTCCCACAAGATCCAAGAGATCAATTGATGGAAGCTGTCACAGCCATCTTCCGTTCATGGGATAACCCAAGAGCTAACACTTACCGTATGATGAACGGTATTCCATATTCATGGGGTACTGCTGTCAACGTTCAAATGATGGCTTTCGGTAACCTTAACAATAACTCCGGTACCGGTGTCGGTTTCTCCCGTTCACCTGCAACTGGTGAAAAACACATCTTTGCTGAGTATTTAGTTAATGCTCAAGGTGAGGACGTTGTTGCTGGTATTCGTACACCATTATCAATTGAAGCTTTGAGAGAACAACAACCTGAAGTTTACAAACAATTGATTCACAACGTTGAAATTCTTGAAAAACACTACAGAGATATGCAAGATATGGAATTCACCGTCGAAGATGGTAATCTCTACTTCTTACAAACTCGTAATGGTAAAAGAACAGCAGCTGCTGCTTTGAAAATCGCTGTTGACTTAGTCAAAGAGAAGTTGATAACCAAAGAAGAAGCTTTATTGAGAGTTGAAGCTAAATCATTGGATAGTTTGCTTCACCCAACATTCTCACAAGAAGCTATCAAGAATGCAGCTGTCATCGCTAAAGGTTTACCTGCTTCCCCAGGTGCTGCTTCCGGTAAATTAGCATTCTCTGCTGAAGAAGCCAAAGAACGTGGTGAAAAAGGTGAAAAAGTCATCCTTGTCCGTGCTGAGACATCCCCAGAAGATCTCGATGGTATGGTCGCTGCTCAAGGTATCTTGACAATGCGTGGTGGTATGACATCACATGCTGCAGTTGTCGCTCGTGGTATGGGTAAAACATGTATCACAGGTTGCGGTGCTGCTCACATTAATGAAGAAAAACGTGAGATGGAGATTGAAGGTAGAATCTTCACAGCTGAAGATACTATTTCCATCAACGGTTCAACTGGTGAAATTTATTTAGGTGAAGTTCAAACCCAAGCTCCTGAATTATCCGGTAACTTCGGTAAAATCATGGAGTGGGCTGAAAAAGCTAAGAAATTACACGTTCGTGCTAACGCTGATACACCTCGTGATGCTATCCAAGCCGTCAAATTCGGTGCAGATGGTATCGGTTTGTGTAGAACTGAGCACATGTTCTTCGCTCCTGATAGAATCTTCCACGTCCGTGAGATGATCTTATCAAATACAACTGAAGAGAGAGAAAGAGCTCTTGCTAAACTTCTCCCAATTCAACAAGGTGACTTCTACGAATTGTTCATGGCAATGAAAGAGAAGAACGTCAATATCCGTTTACTTGATCCACCATTACATGAATTCCTTCCACAAGAAGAAGGTGCAATCGTCGAATTAGCCAAAGCTTTAAATAGAACTCCAGAACAAATTCACACTAAGATTGATGAATTACATGAATTCAACCCAATGATGGGTCACCGTGGCTGCCGTTTGGATGTCACATATCCAGAAATTGGTAAGATGCAAGCTAGAGCCATTATGCAAGCTGCTATCCAAGCTGAGAGAGACTTGCGTGCTCAAAACTACACAGTTAAGAATAAACCTGTCTGCATCGAACCTGAAATCATGATTCCATTAACATTGGATCCAAAGGAATTCCGCTTCGTCAAGAAGATCATCACTGATACATGTGATGAAGTTTTAAAAGAGAACAACTACTCAATGCAATATCATGTCGGTACAATGATCGAGATTCCTCGTGCTGCTCTTTTATCAAGTGAAATTGCTAAAGATGCTGCATTCTATTCATTCGGTACCAACGATTTAACTCAAATGACATTCGGTTTCTCTCGTGATGATGCTGCAAAATTCTTGCCTTCATATTATGAACACAAGATTCTTGAATTTGATCCATTCCAAACATTGGATGTCGAAGGTGTTGGTCAATTAGTCCAAAAAGCCACATCCGATGGTAAGAGAGTTAACAAGAAATTGCACGTTGGTGTCTGTGGTGAAACAGGTGGTGATCCAGCAAGTATCGAATTCTATCATAACGCTGGTTTGGATTATGTTTCTTGTTCTCCATTCCGTGTTCCTGTTGCAAGACTTGCTGCTGCTCAAGCTGCTGTTAAAGCCAAAGGAATCAAATAATCTTAATTAAAATTAAACTGATTTGTATATAAAAAATTATAGGTCTTAAGCATCATGCTTAAGACCTTTTTTGATTGATATTTTACAAATAAATAATTCTTAATATGAAATTTTTCTTTTTTAACAATTTGTTTAAAGAAATTAAAATTGTTTTTCATTTTTATAATTAAATTAGCGTAAACTTAATATAATTTATTTACAATTAGAACATTAAACCTAACTTTTATATAATTTATTAAGTTGAAAGAAGCTTTTATGGCACGCAGAGTATCAAACAAAAGAAATTCAATATATCTATCAGTAATAATACTCGGTTTTGTCGTGATGATGGCTCTCGATGTCGCTTTGGGATAAAAGATTATTTCTGTTAGCGTATGTTAACGTCCCACGTTTTCTCTTTACTTTTTCTTGAAAACAGAGTATAAACTATATTATAAATGATACGAGGAGGTACGCGCATGCCTATCAAGAGGACGAGAGAGTCGGAAGAAATGTATCTGGAAACCATTCTTTTGTTGCATAAAGGGCAGCCGAACGTGCGCTCCGTAGATGTGCGCGATGAACTCGGTCTTGCCAAATCGAGCGTCTCGCGCGGCGTCAATCTCCTTGAAAAGAAAGGGTATATCCATATCGACCGCGAAACGGGAAATCTCATTTTCACCGGCGCAGGCAGAAAAAAAGCAGAGGGTATTTACGAGCGGCATCAGACGCTCACAAAGGCGCTTATGAAGCTCGGAGCAAAGCCTGGACTTGCCGAAGAAAACGCCTGCCGCATGGAACACGTCGTCTCCGACGAGATGATGGAAGTGTTCCGAAATTATATCAAAGAGTAAGGAAAAAGGGAGCGCCACGTGCGTTCTTTTTTTTTGTACAGGCAAATTTTTCGGAATAATTTAATTAACCGCGGTAAATATATTTGACTTGCAAGGCAGAAATGATTAGACTATATATTGGTTCGCAAGAGGGAACTTGAAAGGTGAATTTTTATTTATCCCATAAGTTTGCTACTGCGTACCTATTTTTTCGCCCTTGAGTTAGTGTATGCGAACTCGTATGTGGCGAAACTGAGGCAAATCATGAAGGGAAGAAAAACGCAGAAAACACCAAAAGAACTCAAAACGTGGGAGAAAGAAAAGAAGCTCATCCCCGTGATGATCAAAAAATATTGCCACGGCAAGCACGGAACGAAAGGGGAGGAGCTGTGCGAAGAGTGCAAAGCACTCACCGAATACGCGCTCTTCCGCCTCGAAAAATGCCCGTTCAAGGTCAACAAAAAATTCTGCTCCTTCTGCAAGATCCATTGCTACAAGCCGGATATGCGGGAGAGAATAAAAGACGTGATGAAGTGGGCAGGGCCGAGAATGATATTCACGCACCCCGTGTTCGCGATGGGGCACGTCTTTCAGATGATAAAATACAAAAAGAAGTTAAAAATGGAAGAGAAGGCGAAAGGTAATGTTTGATAAAGAACTCTTAAAACTCATCGGCGGAAACAAAAAGTACGTCGTCTATACCGTCCTTTTGATGGTGCTCGGTATGCTTGCCAACATCGGCATCACGGCGAGCATTTGCTGGGCGGTGTACTTTCTCATCGAAGGCTACGAGCCGCTTGCCTACATATATCCCGCGATCACGGCAGTCGTTGCCATTATCGTGCGGTATATCGCAAGCCGCTGCACTGGCAATTTGAAAGATATGCTGGGGCGCAAGGTCAAAAAGAACTTGCGCGAACGCACTTATGACAAAATCTTAAAACTCGGCGTGCGCTCGACGGACGGTATGAGCATGGCGGGGCTGACGCAGGTTTCTATGGAGGGTATCGAACAGCTCGATTTGTATTATTCTACCTATCTGCCGCAGTTCTTTTTTTCCATGCTCGCGCCTGTTATTTTGTTCTGCATTTGCGTGGGGATCGATTGGCGCACTTCGCTCGTGCTTTTGGCGTGCGTCCCGCTCATTCCCGTGTCCATCGTGGCGGTTTCAAAGTATGCCAAAAAGATATTTGCAAAGTATTGGGGCAAATACACCTCGATGGGCGATGCGTTTCTTGACAGCGTGCAGGGTTTGAAAGAATTAAAGATTTTCAAAGCGGACGCCGCCCGCCACGTCAAGATGAACGCGAGCGCGGAGGAGTTCCGCAAAATCACGATGAAGGTGCTCGTCATGCAGCTTGCAAGTACCACCATCATGGACTTGGTTGCCTACGGCGGTGCGGGGGCGGGCATTGCTCTTTCGATTGTCGGGCTTATGAATGGCTGGCTTGCGCCTGCCGCCGCGCTCTTTCTCATTCTTGTGGCGGTCGAATTTTTCCTGCCGCTCCGTTCTTTGGGCAGTGCGTTCCACGTCGCCATGAACGGCGCGAGCGCGGGCAGAAAAATCATCTCTCTTTTGAACGTTCCCGATCCCGTATGGGGCAAAAACGAAGTAAAGGGAACGGAACTCAAATTAAACGGCGTGACATTCTCCTATGACGGCAAGCGCGACGTTTTGAAAAATGTGTCCATGACCTTCCCCGAAAAGGGCATGACGGCCATCGTCGGCGAGAGCGGGTGCGGAAAGAGCACCGTCGTCAACATGCTCATTGGGGCGTACCGTCCGAAGGCGGGCATCGTCGCCGTGGGCGGCAAGCCTTTGGAGAGCGTGACGCGCGAATCGTACTACTCGCATATCGCGTCCGTTTCCTACAATACCTATATCTTCAACGACAGCGTGCGCGCCAACTTCGAACTTGCAAAAAAGAACGTAAGCGACGAGGAAATTTGGGCGTCGCTCGAAAAAGTCAACCTCGCCGGGTTTATCAAGGAAAACGGCGGGCTGGATAAAGTCATTACAGAGGACGCGAACAACGTATCGGGCGGGCAAAAACAGCGGCTCGCGCTCGCGGTCAACCTCGTAGCGGACAAAGACATCTACGTCTTTGACGAGGCGACGAGCAATATCGACATTGAGAGCGAAGCTATCATTATGGACAACATCAAGGCAATGAGCAAGAACAAAAGCGTAATTGTCATTTCGCACCGCCTTGCAAACGTCGTCCCCGCGGACAATATTTACTATATGGAAGAAGGAGAAGTAAAGGAAAGCGGCAGCCATGCGCAGCTGATGAGCGCACAGGGCGGCTATGCAAAGCTCTATACGGCGCAGAAACAGCTCGAAGAGGGATACAAAGAAATCACGGGCGCGGAGGTGAACGCATGAAAGCAAAACTTCGCAGAAGCGGCGCAAAGATCATGGCAAGCCTCATTGTGCTGCTCGGTTCGCTCTCCTATATCATGATCCTCGCTGTTATCAACGGCTCTGTCGGGTTTATCGCGGCAATGGGCGTTACGGTCGCGGGCGCAACGGGCGTTGCAAAGGCTTTGGGCGTCCTCGGTTTGTGTGCGGAGATCCCGCTCGCGTGGGGCGCGATCATCGGCATTGCCGTCGGCTGCGGCGTCGTGCGCGGCGGCCTCAGATATCTCGAACAATACAGCAACCACTATATCGCGTTCAAATTGCTGGCGGTTCTCCGCGACAAGATCTTCGGGGCGCTCCGCGTGCTGTGCCCCGCCAAGCTCGAAAGCAAGCAAAAGGGCAGCATCATCGCCATGATCACTTCGGATATCGAAACGCTGGAAGTGTTCTACGCGCATACGATAAGCCCCATCTGCATTGCCGTTTTGGTGTCACTTGCCGTGTTCCTGTTCGTGGGCTTTGTGTCCTCGTGGTATCTCGCGCTCGTGGCACTTGTGGGGTTTGCCGCCATCGGCATCGTCGTGCCGCTCATCTCGTCAAGGGCGCTCAAAGAGTCGGGCGTCAACTACCGCCGCGAATTTGCGGGCTTCAATTCCTATTTCCTCGACAGTATCAAGGGCATCAAGGACATCGTGCT
>CASECI010000023.1 GCA_949286465.1 uncultured Alphaproteobacteria bacterium
TTGGTATACATTTCCACTGCATACACAGTTATTGACCTCACTATTGTTTTTACAAGCTGTTTGGCAAATACCATTTGAATCTGCAACTTGTCCTTCTGGACATTCAATGAGAGTACATCCTCCGTTAATAAACGTATGTCCAGGGGCACAACAATAATCTCCAATTTGTGCATTTGGATTTGTATCACATTCACAATCTACAGTAATTTGATATCCGTAAACGCATTTGCCTCCACTTGCGCATTGAGGTAGGTAAGCAATTTTACAATTCGTTCCATCTAACTCACATCTAGATCCACATTCCTGATCTTTGTAATAACATACGGCAGGAGCTGCGGCAGATTCAAAGACACAACTAATATCACCCTTGATACAACCACCACGATTAGCAGAAGCTATATACCCAAACGTTGTGTCATCAGGACAGTTATCATAGCATAATCCATCAAAACAATTTGCAAAAGCTGTTGAGCCAGTACATTGTCTCCCGCATGTTTGGTTTTTATTAGAATCAAAATAGCAGTTTTCATTGTCACAATAGATTCCATCTTTTGTACACATTTGACTTGCTTCATCAAATATTGCGCCATTAAAACATGTGTTTAGTTCACAATTTGGACAATTAAGAGGATCTTCACAAGCAGTATTACATGTTGTTCCATTAAGGAAGCATTGCCATTTATTCCGCTCATCATTAGAAAGAATACAATGTAATTGTTCATTAAATGTACAGCCTAGCCAATAATGAGTTACTTTTCTTTCTGAGGTGGCTCCGGAAGGTAGCGCCCCATTATATGTTAAGCATGGATCTTCATAGCAAGAACCTAAAGTACATACACCGAATTCATTTAAGGCATCACAACAATCCACATAGGTATTGTCAACACATCTCCAAGAACTGAAAGTAGAATCTGCTTCATAAATAGGAATACATTTCTTATTCTCTTGTTGACATCCTCCCCAGCTATTAGGATTTAAAAAATACTGAGAGCCAGGGATCTGATCGCAATAAGTCGGGTCACATGTTCCCCATAAACAAAAGCTTCCTTGGTTATCACAATATTCACCACACTTTCTTCCATTTATGTAACAAGTAAAGGTTTGTCCAGTTGTTCCATCTCTGCATTCAAAACTTTGGCATTGTCCATCTATATAGATATACCCTTCTGGGCAAGCACAGGTATCAGCATTAGTTCCTGCAAGACAAAGGCAAGCACAGGTATCTGGATCTCTTGCACCTGTCATACCAGAACCGCTGCATTGAGGATGACATGTATTATTACACATATCATATCCTTCATCACATTCACATGAACAAGTTTCATTATTCCAAGTAGCATTTTCTGGACATTCTTGAGGTTTACAAACACACTCGCAGGTAGCAGGGTCTCTCATAAAGCCTTCCTGACAAGTTGTATAACAGTTTCCTTGACATTCAGTATATCCAGGGGCACATTGACAAACCTTAGACCGACAAACTTCTTTAGGACCACATAAGTTATCATTGTCTCTACATACACCTGTCTCACAGGATTGACATCCTTCACAAATACATTCTTCAGGTTCTCCACTAGAGGGTTTCGAGATAGATAATCCGTCATAAGAAAAAACAAAGGTATTGTCATTTCCGCATGTAGAAGAGATGAGGCTTCCATTTAAAGTGACGGAATGTGGAATAGGAAAAGACATATCTTGTAATCTTTTACAAACCCGTTCAGGAACATGGGCGGCGATAATATCATATCCATTTCCGGCTGTCTTTCTATGTTGATAAGTAATGTTTTCAACGACCTCATCAAAACCAGCTAAAGCATAAGTAGCTCCTTCAGCTGTTTTTTGTACGAAAGGATTTGAAAACGACGTTGTAGCCCTTAAGTCCACTTGGTCATAGATTTGATTGGCTCTATGTTTAGAAATAGCAAAGGTATATCCGGCGATACTTCCGATTGTCAAAATTCCCATAATAGCCAACACGGCAAGTATTTCAACCATACTACGGCCGGAGCTACATTTTTTTGTATTATCTATGTTCAAGGTTATTCTCCTTAATATATTTATTTTTATAAATAGATAAATTTTAATTGTCAAACTTTTTAATGTGATTAATATAGCTTGCCATATCACCCTTTGATAAAGCTCTTAGGGCTTTAGAACTATCATTTTCAGCACTTTTATTTTTATGTACATGTCCACATTTTTGACAGGTTTGTGTGATAATATAAGCTCCATTTTTGAGTTCTAAAGAAGTTGCAAGCATAATTCCATGGCATGAAGAGGCTCTATCCCCCGGATGAATATCTACATGCTTAGAAGATAAACATACAGGACAATGATTTGTATAACCATTCCCAATCACATTTGTTCCACAGACTTCACAGATAAAATTTTCTTTACAGCGTGTAAATTGTTTTGACATTAAATACCTTTTTTCTGTTGTTTTTATGTATTTTATGATAACTTATCTAAAAAGGAAATGAAAAAATGACAACACTATTCGAACAGTTAACACAAAGACCTTTAGCAGATAAGTTGAGACCGCACGAACTCAGTGAAGTTGTAGGACAAGATCATTTACTTGCAGATGACGCCCCTTTGGGAAGAATGATTAAAACAGGTAAAGTCTCTTCTTTTATCTTATGGGGGCCTCCAGGATGTGGTAAAACAACGATAGCTCGTTTGTTGGCTTCTGTCTCGGATTTATATTTTGAGCCTATTTCTGCAGTTTTTTCAGGTGTTGCAGAGCTAAGAAAAATTTTTTCAGAAGCTCAAGAACGACGTCAGCTAGGACAAAAAACACTTTTATTTGTTGATGAAATTCATCGTTTTAATCGTTCTCAGCAAGACGGTTTTCTCCCTTATGTAGAGGATGGGACTGTTATTTTAGTAGGCGCAACGACGGAAAATCCTTCTTTTGAACTCAATGGTGCTTTGTTATCTCGGTGTAAGGTTTTTGTATTAAAACCTTTGGAAAAAAGTTCTCTTGAAAAGATATATGAACGAGCAGAAAAAGTTTTAGGCCACTCTTTACCCTTACAACCCGAAGCAAAAGATTATTTATTTAGTTTAGCGGATGGTGATGGTCGATATTTTATTAACATGATAGAAGCTGTAGAGCAATATGCCAATCCAACAGAGACATTAACCGTAGAGCAAGTTTCTAAAATTGTACAAAAAAGATTGCCTCTTTATGATAAAGACCGAGAAGGACACTATAATTTAATTAGTGCACTTCATAAGTCTTTGAGAGGTTCTGATCCAGATGCTGGACTTTATTGGACTGCCCGTATGATACAAGGGGGAGAGGATCCAAAATATATTTTAAGGCGTTTAACAAGATTTGCTGTTGAAGATGTGAGCTTGGCAGATCCTCAAGCAATTGTTCAAGCAATTGCAGCTTGGAATACTTATGAACGTTTAGGGTCTCCGGAAGGAGAATTAGCTATAGCTCAGCTTGTTGTTTATTTGGCGACAGCTCCTAAATCTGTTAGTGTTTATAAGGCTTGGGGACAGGCAATGAAGACAGCAAAAGAAACAGGTTCTTTATCTCCTCCAATGCATATTTTGAATGCTCCAACTAAATTGATGGGCGAGTTAGGTTATGCAGAGGGGTATCAATATGATCCAGATACAGAAGATGGTTTTTCTGGTCAGAATTATTTTCCTGAAACGATGCACCGATGCATCTTCTATCGCCCCATTGAGCGAGGATTTGAAAGAGAAATAAAAAAGCGTTTGGCATATTGGGAAGAGTTAAGGAAGAAAAAGTGTCAGAAAAAGTAACATTCATACAAGTTGATATCAATGATAATGATTGTCGTTTAGATCGATGGTTTAAGAGACATTATCCTCAATTGAAGCAGGGGATGCTTCAAAAGTTATTACGAGGAAAAAATATTCGAGTTAACGGAAAACGAGCAACTTCAGATATGCACGTTTTTGCAGGAGATGAGATACGTGTTCCCCCATTAGATTTAGAGGTAAAAGCTTCAGAGAAGAAAGAATTATCAGAAAAAGATAAAATATTTATTCAGTCATGTGTTATTTACAAAGATGATGATATGATTGTTTTAAATAAACCAGCAGGATTAGCTGTCCAAGGAGGCTCCAAACAAACATATCACGTAGATGGTTTATTGGACGGATTAAAATACGGAGGAGAGCGACCTAAGTTAGTTCATCGATTAGATAAAGAAACAAGTGGAGTTCTTGTTTTAGCTCGGACAAATAAAGCGGCTCAGCTATTGACGAGAGCGTTTAAAACACATGAAGCACATAAGATATATTGGGCTCTTGTTATAGGATGTCCAAAGATGAAAGAAGGTGAGATAAACGCACCTTTAATAAAAAAATCGGGGAAAAATGGATCTGAATCCGTACAAGTTGATATAGAAAAAGGTCAAGAAGCTGTGAGTTTATATCATGTTGTGGATTCATTAGCAAATAAGATTTCTTGGTTAGAATTAATGCCTCTGACAGGAAGAACACATCAGCTCAGAGTCCATTGCGCTTATATCGGGACTCCTATTTTAGGGGATACTAAGTATGGAGGCAATATAGATAAAAACCAATATCAAGATATTTCTCATAGGATGTATCTACATGCAAGAGCGATTCAGCTTCCTCATCCAAGTAAAAAAATTATAGAAGTTTATGCACCTCTTCCGCAAGAGATGAAAAAGAGCTTTGAATTTTTTGGATTTAATGATAAAAATAAAGAAAATACTTTTAAAATTTTTGAAAAAAAGAAGAGGGGTTTTTAATGAAGAAGATTATAATCGGCTTTTTAATTCTACTTGTCCTTTTAATTAGCGGTATTGCAGGCTATATTGCTTTTTTTGATATAAATTCATATAAAGGAGCTATTGAAAAGTCTGTTGAAGAAGCAATTGGACGACCTGTACTGATTCGAGGACAACTAGAGTTAACAAAATCATTATCTCCTATTCTTGTCATAAATGATATTGAAATTCGCAATGATAAAGAAGGATATGCAAGTCAAAATTTTGCGGTGATTAAACGTGCACAGGTTGATTTAGATTTGATGAGTTTATTTCATAAAATTCTTAATATTAAAGATGTCCAAATTAATGATGTAAAAGTGTTCTTGGAAAAGACTGAGACCGGTGAAAATAATTGGCAGTTTAATTCGGCGGCTCATTCAGAAACACAGCAACGTAAAACAAAGCCGAGTTTATCTAAGAAGGTTGCTAATAATATACAGGTTTCTATTAATACAATTCGTATATCAGATATGGTAGTCTACTACAACGATAAAGATCAGAAAAGGAACTATCAGATTGATATTTCAAATATAGATTTAGCGCAATTAATTAATATGAATGCGAGCTTTAAATTTCAAGGAGAAAGTTTTGTTTTAAAAGGATCTATGAAAAATCTGCAAAACCTTCTTCATGGGAAAAGTTATTCGTTTGGCTTTAGTTTTGATATGAGCGCTTATCAAGCAAAGACAAAATTATCAGCAAATATTCGTGACATCAGAAATTTAGATAACTTGACGATTAATATAGATACAGAAGGACGGAACTTAAGAAATTCTTTGACGTTCTTGACGAAATCTAAAGAAATTCCGGCGGTTCCTTTTTCCATTAAAGGAGCTTTAAAGATTCAGAAAAATCAACTTATATCAGATGGCTCTTTTTCTCTATTAAAGGGAGGTGTAGCAGGAAATTTTAATGCAGAAGTTAAAGGAACAAAAGAAAAGGAAATGTCAGGTCGTTTAAGTCTTTCAATAACAGATGAAGACTTTTTGAGGCCATATGGGATTAAGCCGTTTAGTTTGGAAACAAGGCTTGCCTCTAATAATTTACAAGAAATCGATTTAACAAATCTTGTGATTACGGCTAATGAAAGTGATATAGATGGGCAGCTTAAAATAATTTTATCAGGTTCTCGTCCATTTATTTCAGGGGAATTGAATTCAAGATATTTAAATTTTGAAGATATTTTTGTGGAAAAGGCATCTCAAAAAGCGACAACGAATAATGAAAGCTCTACAAAAACTCTTTTTTCAAGAGAAAATATAAATATGGATATCTTGACAAAGTTTGACTTAAATATACTTGCCTTAATAGAGAATCTAAATGTAAATGGATTAACAACGAACTATCCTCGTCTGATGCTGAATGCACAAATAAATGAAGGTACATTAAATGTATCTTTACTAGAAGGAACACAAATATTAGGAGGTCCTCTTGTTGGATTAATTGCAGTTCAAAAGCAATCTTCTGGAATTCTAACTTCTATGAAGCTTGTTGGAGAAGGGTTGAAATTAGATGAGTTCTCTGTATTTAAAAATCATTTGCAAGGGGGTACAATTGCAACTAATGTTAACTTGACAACGTATGGAAACTCAGCTCAGCAATTGGCTGCAAATTTAAATGGGCAGTTTTTAATGACAATTTATGACAGCGAAATTTTCAGTCAGTGGTTATCAAAGTTGCCAGTGAACATATTTGAAATTGGTAAGAGAGCCTTACCTTATCAGCAATCTTATTCTAATGCTCTAACTTTGAAAAGTGCTGCCTTTAATATTAATATTCAAAATGGACTTATTCGATTAAATCGAAAGGTGGCAATAGAGACAAATTTGTTGAATATGGTTTTTGACGGTACAATTAATTTAAGAAATGAGAAATTAGATGTACAACTTATTCCTATGGCTCCTAAAGGGAAAACAACAGAAGCTTTAAATTTGACTTCTCAGTTTGTTTCAATTGGAGGCACATTACTTAATCCAGTTCCCCGTCCGTCGGTTGTTAAGACGGCTCAAACAATTGCTGCGGCGGTCATGACTGGAGGGATATCTATTCCAACAAGTCAAGTTGTTAAAAAAGTGACAGAAGATACAAATCCATGCCAAACAGCAATGCAAGGGATAAAACTTCAAACAGTTGATGAGTATTTAGGACATGCGACAGTTTCTGTAAAGGAAGAGAAAACTCCTATTATTATTCCAGAGCAACCTAAACCGACAAAAGCTCAGCAGTTCGGAGAACAATTTTTTGATTCTTTATCTAATGCCTTGAGACAAGGGATAGAAACGACAACAGGTATTCAATGATAGAAAGAGAACAAAGTCTACGCTTTTATGTTGTTGGGCGAGTTCAAGGAGTCGGATTTCGTCGCTGGGCAGTCCGTGAAGCGACAGCTCTTCATTTGACCGGTTGGATAAGGAATAGATATGATGGTAGAGTCGAAATTTTCATAAAAGGAGAAGAAGCCTCTTTGGAAAAATTTATTTTTCTCTGTCGAAAAGGACCTTTATTTTCAAGAGTATTAGGCTTAGATTTTAATCTAGAAATAATAGACACCCCTTCTTTTATTGAAGGGGAATTTATAAAACTTCCTAATTATTAGGTAAGAGCACAAGCTCCATTAATATATTCATGACCAGTTGGGCAACAATAGTCTTTTCCATTATAGTGAGTGACATTTCCATCGCAGATACAATTATCTGACATGTCATATCCGGTCTGAGGACAATGCCCCTTTAATGCACACTGAGGTAAATAAACTGAGCCACAATTGGTTCCATTATAATCACAAAAATAGCCACATAATTTTCCATCATAGTAGCACTGAGAAGGAGAATAAGCGCGGTCATAGTAGCATTCAATAGATTTTTCTACATTCTTTTGGACACATCCAAAATAGCCTTGCTCTATAGGACCATATTCAAAACCCTCGGGGCAATTAATCGGGGTACAACTTCCATTCTGGAGAATACCATTATATGATAAACGTTCACAAGGTTGTCCGTCTTTCTGATAACAATATTGAAAATAAGCTTCTTTCGTGGTTGAACAATAAACGCCTGTTTCAGGATTTTCACAATATCCTGTCTGAGGATTATAGATCATATCGTTTAAGCAAGTTCTTATAGAACAATCTCCACAATTTAGTGGATCTGTACAATTTTCACCACATAGATAGCCGTTTTTTAAGCATGTCCATTCGGTATAGTTACTTGTAGGATAGCATATTAGGTTGTCTCCAAAATCGCAAGCTCCACATTGAATATTTCTATCTCCCCAAAAAAAGAAATTTGCAGAGGCTAAAATATCAGAACAAATTTTTGAATTACACACGCCCATAGTTTGAACTAAATCAGAATCCATGAGCATGCACATGTTATTATTAGAGAAACATTTATAACCTTCAGAATGATTATACATATAACAAATTTCATTATCTTGAGTATGCTTGCAAGCGTATTTACAATTAAAAGAGGTCATTGGGGCGGTAGTAAAAATTTCGTTGTCTGAACATTCATCAGCATAACAAAGACCATATTGGCAGTTGCGGCCTAATACATCACAATTATACCCACATTGGCTATCATTGATGTAGCAATTATAATTTGTTGGCCCGCCACGGCAATCAATTTTTTGACATACTCCTTCAACAGGCGTATAACCCGATTGACAACACATATCCTCATTTTCAAAATAATAAGGTTTATCTTCTGGACATTCACATAATCCTGTTTCTGAGTTTAATATCCTATCATTTTGACACGCACAATTGCCATCGGAAGCACATACTTGTCCACTGGGGCAACAAGTCCCATTACAACAGTTCCCTTCACAACAATTATTACTTCCACACTTCGTCGCATTCGGATTGTCACAACACGTATTACTGTTCGTACAGTATTTACTTCCACAATCTAAACACCCATCACTTCCACAGGGGGTTTCTATCTGTTTACAAACACCTCCACAACAGGTCTCTCCACTCGGACAGG
>CASECI010000024.1 GCA_949286465.1 uncultured Alphaproteobacteria bacterium
AACTACTACAACGATCTGTTGGGTATGTCGGTTCCGGTGCCGCCGTCTGTTGACGACTACACCAAAACGGTCTATACTTTCGCAGATGGGGCTTTAACTAACCAAATCACAGCAATGATTGCCCAGACTGATGGTTCATACATCGTAAGCTACACCAGACAATGGAAAGATGATTTCTCTGTTGTGTCTGCATCTACTAGCATTGTTAATACGCAGGATAAAGTTAATGGGCCTTATAAAGTTGGTTCTACGACTCTCAGAACTATTGGGGAAGAAATAGATTTTACATACACAGAAAATGAAAACGGAAATTATTTCCAATATCTAGGCAATTACATTCTTGAAGAAATAGAAAAACCCCAAAGCGCGCCACAAAGTGATGTTCAATGGTACAGCTATGAAGATGAAGCAGGTCAAACCAAATATCTAACATATAATGAAAAAAATGATTTGTGGTCTATTGAAACCAATGTAATAGGTAATAGTTGGATGAGTTCACCTGTAAGTGCTCAGAACACACCTAAAAAAGTTTCTAAATCATATAACGGCGATGACGAATATCTTAAAACACTCTCAGAAAGCCAAATAGAAAACTTAATGAGAGAAGAACAAGAATATCTTGAAATGCTTAAACTTAAATACGGTGATGATGATTATCTTGTTAGATACATCAAAAACTCTTCTACTGGAGAATATGTGCCGTATTTCTACAAACAAGATGATTTAGAACAAGCTAACTACGATGATAAAGGCAATTCGCAGTCAAACATCAACTGCTATACAATTGGTTCTGAAACAAAAGCGGAAGAAGTAAAAGCGGTTGAAGGATGCAAACTTGAAAAAGACAGCTCTGGAAGATACATTAACATTACTATTCCGAGCGCTGACGGTCAAACAGAAGTTACTTATGCCCTTACTACAACTACTGTTACTGATCAGGATGCATACGAAGATGCCATGAACCAGTACGAATTCGATAAACAAGAATATGATCAAGCTATTGATCAAATTAACGCTAAAATCGAAATTATTCAGGCGCAAGACAAAAACCTTGAATTAAGGTTAAAACAACTTGACACTGAACAAGACGCTATTCAAACAGAAATGGATGCAGTACAAAAAGTTATCGAAAAGAACACTGAATCCACATTCAAAACATTCGGGTAGGAACGTAGCCGTTCCATCCACCACTCAGGGCTTTGTAGAACTTATAAAGTCTAAACTAAAGAGGAACGTAGCCGTTCCATCCAACACTTAGGGCTTTGTAGAACTTATAAAGTCTAAACTAAAGAAAGGAACGTAGCCGTTCCATCCAACACTCAGGGCTTTGTAAAAATTATAAAGTCTAAACTAAAGAGGGACGTAGCCGTTCCATCCAACACTCAGAACTTTGTAAAAATTTTTTATAAATTTGATAAATTTTGTTTCCTTTCCCTTTAAATCTAACGGCCAACAGGTCGTTTTTTTTTTAGTTTTCAGCTTTATATAATCTTGCAAAGAAACAGGCAACATGCTGTATAGAATCAACTCTTATCCATTGCCGTGTTGCTTTAAACCTTATAGAATACAAAGAGCGGGCTTGATTTTTATGGGAGTAATTGTTTTCTTCACAGTTGAATAAAGAAAATTGGGATTTTGCTGCTTTTTTACACGCTGCTAAAAGCTTTTGCGCCAGTTTTTCCTCTCCGAGAAAATCAGCTAGATAATAAGCTGCAACAAGTCCCTCAGAGCGGGCGCCGTCAGGATAATAGTGATCGCCGTAATTATAATAATATCCGCCCTCATAATCAATATAAGGTGAATCATCGCGACCGTACATTTTCTCCATCATAGTGTTTGCATCAGTAAATACAAAATTTATATAATTTTGTTTTCTGAAATTTTGATCCTTCACCCATTCTTCAATTGCCTGCATAAGCCACGCATCAGATGGCAGTGCCGTAAATAAATCTCCATAAATTTCAGGTCTTTCATCGACAATCCAATCAAGAGCTTTTTTAGATATTTTTCTTGTTTCTTTTACTAGTTTTTCATCATCATAAAAATTATTTGCAAAAAGAGCAAGCCCGAGCAGAGCTTCTCCCGGATAATAGAAAGAAAAAGTTGCTTTTCTTTCTTCATCCGTCATATTAATAAGCGGCTGACCGTTTTGAAATTCGGGATGAATGTAATAGCCTAAAAGTTCACCGTTTTTGTAAACACGGCTCAAGATATGCCTTACATAACCTTTAATATATTCATCATAAGTCTTGTCAGCTGTAAAGTTTCTATATTGCATTAGAGCAACAAGCAAAACACCGGTGCCGCCGAGTTTTGCTTTTCTGTTATAAAAAGCATAATACCCTTTCCCCCACTGTGTATCATGCTCTTTTGTAATTGAAATACTCCAATCTATTGCTTTTTTTGCAGCTGTAATATATTTTTCATCAGACGTTAACTGGTAAGCTCTGATAAGAGAAATTATTCCCCCGCAGTGTCTTAAATCGTTATAATACAAATTATCTTCTTTTCTTGTCGGATGTTCATGGTCTTTTCTTGTATCATCCGTGCAGTCATAGTAATAAAGAAATCTTCCATCCTCATACATATTGTCAAGCAAAAACTCTGACGACTTTATAACCTGATTATAAACAATATCATAGCTGAAATCATTATACAAAATATTCCCGCGGTAAAGCGGAATACAGGTATCTTTAAATGTTATAAAAACTCTTGAGCGGAAAAGAAAATATTCATAGGTTTTAGAAGCAGACAAAATTTTCAGTCTTTGCGAGATACTGTTTGTCATTTTCCCGATAGGAGTTTTTTTTACAATAGTATTAAGGACTGAGCGCATTCCCAAATGATTTAAAGTTACAGCATCTGTCGGCATATAATAGTAAGAAACACCTTCATTTCTTAGCTCAAGTCCGTTTATACCTATTTCAAACCTGCCGTTGTCAAAACGTTCCATATTAAGCTCTGAAGGCTTGATTTTCTTACGATCTATAACATACTCAATCATTATGCGGCACACATTTTCATCAGCCACAGCAAAGTTTGAAAACTCCTTATTTTTACGGAGCATTTCAATATCGCGGTTCAATGTCGCTTCAAAATTAGATTTTCTGCTTCCATAGCGGATAAACTTTCTGCCGGATTGAAAAAGAGTAATATACGTCAAAGTTTCATCAGGCTTAAAATCGACTATACCTAACAAATCCAAATCATCTATTTTTAATAAGCTGCCGTCACACAAAGAATAACGAATTCTTTTTAATAATTCGTTAACCGCAGAAAAATCCTGATTATAAAACTCTCTTTCTTTATCGTTAAATTCCTTAAAATCAAGCATAAATTTATAATAACATTAATCGCACCATATAGCAATGATAATTTTTAAGATAAAGGCTTTGCCTCCATGCATCGCTGCATCTTAGCATCTAACATAAAACGTAAAGATTTCTTTAACCTTTTGACATGCTGAAAAAGTTGTTGTTCAATAAGAATAAGACTTGGTAGGAATTTATGTACATAAAACAACTTGAGATAGATAATTTTAAATCATTTGCCAATAAATCAGAAATCCCATTGCTTAAAGGGTTTACGACTGTTTCAGGGCCTAATGGTTCAGGCAAAAGCAATATTATAGACAGCGTACTTTTTGCACTCGGGCTTGCAAATGCAAGTGAACTGCGTGCTGAAAATTTATCCCACTTTATCTCAACTTATACAAAAAGAAATGAAGCTTTTGTAAAAGTAACATTCGGTGATACAGAAAACGGCGAAGATTTAAGCATCGGGAGAAAAATAAGAAAGACTTCTCAGGGATATGCCAGCACGTATTACGTAAATGACAGCGTAACAACTCTTACC
>CASECI010000025.1 GCA_949286465.1 uncultured Alphaproteobacteria bacterium
CCCCCAGATTTTGTCAAGAGAAAAATACATACCCCCAATAATACTAATGCTGAAAACAAAAGAGAGTTTTTCCTCTTCAAAAACTCTCCCTTTCCTATATATAAAAAATCCCCCACTTATGTAGGGGATTTTTAATAAAACTTGGTCTCTTTACTTAAAATTGGAATCTTAATCCAACATAACCTTCATTTGCCCAGGCATCATACTCAACGTCTTGGAATTTAGGCTTACCCATATCTACAAAACGATATCCAACATCCAAAAATAAATTGTGAGAAACTTCTAACCCTAATCCCGCGCCAACAGACCAAGTGAATGTATTATCCTCATCTGATGAGCCTACGATTGGATCAAACTTATGAAAAGTAACACCCGCACCTGCACTAATATATGGATGAACGGCTGATCTATAAGCTGGTTCTAAATACATATTTCCCATCACTGACTGCGAACGATGATTAAAAGCTGGTTTTGTATATTCTCCTTCTGCTCGATAAGTATATTCTGCCTCTAAACGCAAAAAACCCATTTGATAACCTATGAATGGAGAAATCATTCCATCCATTTCTGATTCTCGTATATCTAAAGGTTTCACTTCTAGCCTCGTTTCAGTTAACCCTCCACGAACACCAAAGTACGGAGAAGATATAGCTGGGAAAGAAACAGTTAATAATAGTATAGCCAACAAACCTATTTTTTTCATTTTAGACCCTTTCTTTATTTACAATGAGCTCATTATAAATAAAGGCGCATGCTCTGTCGATAAAAAAATTTATTTACTTTCGTATTCTTTAATAACCATTAACATAACGATTGATTTCAAAAACTCCGTATTCAATTAAATAAAGGCCAAAAATAATTGTAATAGAAAATGCCCCGATTGAAGGGAATATGAAAATAAGCATCGAAAAAACAATGCCTAATATACCTGATATAACCCACCATTTCCAACCAGTTAAATCTGCCGACACCTTCTTCAAATCTAGCCCAACGGTTAATTGAGATATACTAACAAATAAAATCCATAGTGCAAAAATAATAGGGACAGTTGCTGCACTAATTCCCATATTACTTAAAAAAATAATCCCCATAAAAAGATCTAAAAGGCCTAAACCCAATGTTAAATAAGACCTTGTTTGACTGTAAAGATATAGGTAACCCATACCTAAAAGAACTAAAACAATCCCAATAAATAGAGCTGATGCAACAAGAGCGGCTATTGGATTAAACAAAACATAAATTCCACTCACAATAAGTAGCAATCCTATAAAAAGCAAACCAATGTTTTTCCCTTGAAAGATATCTGTCATTTTTCCTCCTTTTATTTAGTAGACTTTATTTATATAGAGTTTTCGTTTCTTTTTTCAAGAGATTATAAAGCTTCTTCATAAAAAAGAGTTGACTTTTCAGATAGAATAAAATATAAAAAGGCTAGTTTGGAGCGTTGGCCGAACGGTAAGGCAGCGGTTTGCTAAACCGTACACGGGGTGACTCGTGAATAGGTTCGACTCCTATACGCTCCGCCATTTAAACAAAGCCCTGTCTTCGGATGGGGCTTTGATTTTTTCAAAATGAGAGAAGACAAACAGAAAGAAACGTTCAGCAAAAGTGTCCTGAGAACAGTTTTGTCTAAAAGTCCTCAGTTATCTTCTTGGGCCAAAAGCAGCCCCTTTTATAGCTAAAGTTAGATCTCCGTGAGTAGAGACATGAAATGGCGTACTCCTAAAGCTCTGTGTTAAACAGAGCTTTATTTTTTGACATCTTTTTATTTGATTTTTGATTACCTTTTTTTTAAACTCCAAATAAAGGAGAAAGACATGAAAAAATTCATTATCATTTTTTGTTTAACTGCATTATGCATAAGCGGATGTGCAACAGATCCTTATACAGGAGAAACAAAGATCTCTAAAACTGCAATAGGCTCAAGCGTTGGAGCTTTAGCTGGTGCAGGTATTGGAGCTTTAGCTGGTGGTGGTCGGGGAGCTCTTATCGGCGCAGGAATCGGTGCTGCCGGAGGTGCTGCTGTCGGAGGATATATGGATTTACAAGCAAGAGCATTAAGACAAGAACTACAAGGAACCGGCGTCCAAATTAAACAAACAGGAGAAGAAATTCATCTGATTATGCCTGGAAACATTACTTTTGATACTGACTCTGACAAAATAAAACCTTCTTTTCAACCAGTTCTTAACTCCATTGCTAAAATTTTAAATGAATATGATAAAACGCGTGTTTCTATTACTGGTTATACCGATAACACTGGCCCTTTAATTTATAACAACAAGCTATCTTTAAGACGAGCCCAAGCTGTCGAAACTTACTTGAGAATTCAAAAGGTCAATTATGAACGTCTTGTTGTCTCCGGTAAAGGACCTTTAAATCCGATTGCAACAAATAGTACTCCAGAAGGACGCCAACTCAATCGGCGTGTAGAAATTACTTTAATTAATCAAAATCAATAAATTATAAAATGGAAATTACTTATAAACAGGAAATCTTACGAAAACTCATACACCTCAGCTCTCTTTGGATGGTAGCTGCAATTTACTTTCTTCCTAAATATATGAGTTCTTCTTTATTCTTTTCTCTCTTTCTGCTTAACATTTTATTAGAATATGGAGCATACCGAAAATGGACTCTTTTTTATAAAGTATATCATACGCTCTTTCACAAAATGTTAAGAGATAAAGAAAGAAAAAATAAATTCCATTTTTCTGGTGCACCATATGTACTCGCTGCCGCATTTTTATCTTCCCTTTTATTTCATAAAGAAATTGCTATGGTCGCTCTATCTATTATGCTTTTAAGTGATACCGCAGCAGCTCTCGTTGGAAGAAAGTGGGGAAAACATAAAATTAATGAAAAAACAAAAAGTCTTGAAGGCGCTCTTGCTTTTTATAGCGTTGGCGTATTCACACTTTTATTTTACACGCTCTTCTTTTCCTTCACTCCTTCTCTCGTTTTCGGTGGCTTAATCGGTATTATATTGGCAACATTTGCAGAAATATATGAAAATAAAATTCATATAGATGACAATCTATCTATTCCTCTTATTTGTGGCCTATGCCTAACAATAATGATCTAAAAAAATTAAAGACACGTATCTATAAATTCTATTTTTTTAGTCTTGGGATTAAGACGTAAAGCTATCTTTCCTTGTTTAAATGCAATGGCATACTTTCCAAATAAATGATATCGCCACCCCTTTAACGCTGGAACATCGGCTTTATCTGATTCTGCAATTTTTTCTAAATCTTCTGTTGTTGCGATTATTTTTGCAGCAACTTTTTCCTTGTCTGATAATAAATTTAATAAGAACTTTAAAATTTCGACTAAATTCCGACGTCCTTCTGGCATACTCTTAGGACGTTCAACAATCGGGCATTTTTTATCTGGTAATTTCTTCCCTTTAGAAACGGCTTTTAAAATTTCTTCGCCAAAATTCTTAAGAAGACCGGACGTTATACTTCGAAGCTGAGATAATTCTTCAAGAGATTGGGGAGCCGTTGCTGCAATTTCTAATAGAACCTCATCTTTTAAAAAATGTCTTCTCGGTTTATCTAGTTCTATTGCTTTTTTTTCTCGCCATGCAGCAAGTTCTCTTAATAAGGCTAAAAATCTTGGATTATCCGAATGTCTTTTAATTTTTTTCCAACTCTCATATGGGTCGACTTTATAAAGGTGAATATCAACCAATCTTTTCATTTCCTCATCAACCCATTTATCTCTTCCACTTTCCTTTAAAGCCTCCGCCATTTTTTCAAAAACAGGAACAAGATAAGTTACGTCAAAAAGAGCATATTGTTTTTGTTTCTCAGATAAAGGCCGATGTGACCAATCTGTAAATCGGCTACTTTTATCTAAGTTAATTTTTAAAAATTTCGATACGAGTGTCTGATAAGAAACACTCTCGCCCAAGCCACAAACCATTGCCCCAATCTGAGTGTCAAAAACAGGATAAGGGATACATCCCATCAGATCATAAAAAATCTCTAAATCTTGTCGTGCTGCATGAAAAACTTTAAGAACTTTTTTATTTTTCATTAATTTCAATAAAGGAGATAAATCTAATTCTTCACTCAACGGATCAATTAAGCAAGCTTCATCTGAAGAAGCAATTTGAATAAGGCACAGAACAGCGTGATAAGTTTTCTCTCGAATAAATTCTGTATCAACGGTAATAAATTGTTTCTTTTTTAAGCGCTTAACAAGCTCTTTAAGTTCTTTTGTTTTTGTTATCATCATGAGATGGTTATACACTTAAGCACAGTTCGTTTCAAGACTTAAATAAGAATCATATGATAACAAAGAATTTGCGATACACATATCTCTATTGGTCTTACCAGACAAGAACTCTCTTAAATTTTCTTCAGACACAGCGATAACATCTTCATATTCATCATCAGGAGCATGTAAATGTTCTTTTTTGACAGCCAGTGAAGATAAAGCTATATCCGCTCGAAGGACAAGAGATAAATTTTCCCCATCAACGGTATTATCTATAACCAAAGAATGAACATACAAGTCTCTTAAAAAATGAGCCTCTATATTAAGTTCTTCTTTGAGATGGGCAAGAAAAGCTTTTACATAATCTGCTCTTCCTGTACTTAAAAAAGCTTGCGGATTTAATAACCCGGAAGGAAGAAACCCCCATTGACCGGGTCTTGTTGCAACCCATGGCTGACGCTTACCAAACAATACTCCATCATTACACGTTAAAAATCCTAAAAGAGAAACCGGCTTTATATTAAGGACTGATTTTAATCTTGGATCTAACATTTGTGCGACCAGATAACGATACTCAGAAAAATATCCTTTTATCTCTTTTTCATTATAACTTGTTGCGCAAAAAATAGGGCCATTAAAAAGGCGGCTATTCATCGAAGTGAGCGCCGCCTGCCATAACTCTTCAACACGATTTTCGATGCTACAGTCGAATTGAACACGTTCTTCTTGAAGAATTTGAATAGGAGAAGATAACTTTAAAATAGCAACCATGATATATCCTTCTAAAAGTAAAAACCATGCGTTATTAGTTATTTATATATATTGTTAACACAAAATTAACTTTTTGTCATTTATTTCAAATAAAAAAGCGTTTTTTTACAACTTTTAAGAGCTATTTCAGCGAGCCTAACGACAGAAAGACTCATTAAAAATAGAATTTATAAAAACGACTCGGATTTTTTTTAAAAAGCAGTATACTACATTTATGGAACAAAAAATAAACACTCTTTTAACACCAGAAATTTTAGCAGTTATCTCTATTTTAGAAGGTAAAGGATATCTTGTAGGTGGCTGTGTCCGCGATTTTTTAAAAAATATTCCTATTCAAGATATTGATATGGCGACCCCTTTTAAACCAGAAGAGAGTTGCTCTCTGTTAAAAAAAGCTGGCTACAAAGTCATTCCAACGGGCCTCAAACATGGAACAATGACAATCTTACTTCCATCCAATAGACACGTAGAGTTAACAACATTTCGACAAGACATAGAAACAGATGGAAGACATGCTATTGTTTCTTTCACACAGAATATGTATCTAGATGCCAAACGACGAGATTTAACCATTAATGCTCTTTATATGGATAAGAATGGGCAGATTTATGATTTCTTTCACGGGATTTCAGATTTAAAAAGAAAAAAAATTCGCTTTATCGGAAATGCACAAGACCGTATTCTTGAAGACTCTTTAAGAATTCTGCGCTTCTTCAGGTTTTGGGGACAATTTGGGAAAAAGAATATTCCGCTAAAAACATTAAAAACATGTCAAAAATTAGCCCCCCTTTTGGAGACACTTTCTAAGGAACGGAAGACAGAGGAACTTTTTAAAATACTGTGTTTGCCTGATGCGCCTTTTATTCTTCGCTTTATGGATAAATATCATATTTTAAATTATTTATTACACATTCAACCAAAAGCTATTGCGCATTTATATCACTTTATTCAGCTTGAAAAAAAATACAAAAAAACTTTTTCTCCTATTTCAAAACTTGCGCTCATTACAGACTCTTATGAAAATTTGATGCTATCTAATGCTCAAAAAAAAGAATTTAATTCATTGCGAAAAGTTATCTTATCTAATTTTTCAACTTATTCTCATCGTCAAAAAATAGCCTATCTGTATTCAAAAGAAACAGCAGAAACGGCTTTTTATATGCAATACGCAAGTGCAAAACGTTTTCTATCCACCCCTTTAGCAAGAGAGTGGCAAAAAATGAAAGTTCCTCTATTCCCAATAACAGCTCAAGATTTAATTGAAATGGGTATACCTCCTGGACCTCAAGTAGGTAAAAAATTAAAAGAAGCTGAAGAAATTTGGTTTCAATTGAATTATACCCCGAAAAAAGAGCTTGTTTTAAATAAGCTAAAACGTTAACATAATTAAAAAAAGGAGACGAAAATGAAAGATGTGTCTAATCAACAAGGTAGAAGCATGATTGAAATGCTTGGCGTTTTAGCTATCATCGGGGTCATTGCTGTTGGGGCATTAGCTGGATATGCTCAAGCTATTTTAAAATTTAGAACCACACAAACTGCTGAAGAAATTCAAGCCATTTCTGATGAGGTTTTTCAAACCTACTCTTGGATGAGGACATATCCTGATGCAGGGAAATATAATACTGTTCAAGACCGTTTAATTGCTGATGGTGTTTCTATTCCGGATATGAATCCTTTTGGCGGAACTTATGAAGTAACAACAACAACGTCAACAATTACTGTTACAGCAACTTCAATTCCAACAGATGCCTGCACTCAACTCATCGCTGAATCCGGAGATTGGCAAAACGTTGACACACTGGGAACCTGTACAGCCGGAGGAACAAGTGCGGAAACCGGTGAAGCCGTTCAAACTTTCACAGTTACTTTCCTATAAAATCTTGAAATTTTTCTAAGAAAGCACTAACTGCTTTTGCTCGATGACTAATTTTATTCTTTTGCTCTGCCGGTAATTGAGCAAATGTTTCTTGGTATCCATTTGGACGGAAAATAGGATCAAACCCAAATCCATCTGCTCCTTGAGGAGAAACGATTGTTCCATCTACTCTACCTTCAAAAGTCTGAGCCGTTCCATTAGGAAAAGAAAAAGCAATAACACAAGCAAAGTGAGCTGACTTATCTTCTTTTCCATCCAGCTCTTTTAATAAAGCTGCAAAAGCTTGTGGATAACCACCACATTTTTTAGCAAACCGTGCTGTATAAACCCCCGGCTCATTTTTTAATGCATGGATACACAAACCTGAATCGTCAGCAATAGCCGGTAAACCACTTGCTTTAGAGACTGCAGTTGCCTTAATTAAAGCATTTTCTGTAAATGTCTCTCCTGTCTCTTCGACATCTGGAACATCTAATTCCGAAGCCGACAAAACTTGGACATTAAATGGCTTTAACAACTCTTGAATTTCTTTTATCTTACCCTGATTACGAGAAGCAAAAACTAATTGCATTGTTGGCATATTAACACCCTAAAACTTTCTTTTGTAATTGAGTTAATTCTGCAGTTCCTTTTTGTGCGAGTGCCAATAATTTTAAAAACTCCTCTGGCGTAAAAGGAGCATGCTCTGCAGTCCCTTGAATCTCAACCAATTTACCAGACCCTGTTATCACAAAATTAGAGTCTGTTCCAGCAGTTGAATCTTCTTCGTAATCTAAATCCAAAACAGGCTCTCCATTACAAATACCGCAGGAAATAGCCGAAACTGTATCTATAATAGGAAACTTCTTAATAATCTTGTTTTGAGACAATTTCTGAAGTGCTAAATAAAGAGCAACGAAACCTCCAGTAATAGATGCTGTACGTGTTCCTCCATCAGCCTGCAAAACATCACAGTCAACCTTAATAGAGACTTCTCCCATGGCTTTTAAATCTACTACAGCTCTCAAAGACCTCCCGATTAAACGTTGAATTTCATGTGTTCTTCCTGTTTGTCCTTTCTTTGCTTCTCTATCCATACGAACAGAAGTTGATCTTGGCAACATACCATATTCTGCCGTTACCCAACCTGCTCCTGTCCCCTTGACCCAATTAGGTACTTTTTCCTCTAAAGATGCCGTACAAATAACATGTGTATTTCCACATTTAATCAAACAAGACCCTTCTGCATAAGCATTCACATTAACCTCTAAAGAAACAGGCCTTAATTCGTTCGGTTGACGTTGAGATGTTCTCACTTTTCATAAATCCTTTCTTAAAAATCTTGCATAAAATCGAAAGCTATCCTAAATATAGATGCAGATAAAACTTTTTATGAGGATACTCAGATGACAAACAAAAATCAAGCACAAGATAACAAACAAGAAAAGAAACAAAATCAGCAAGAAGTTAAAGAAACAACAAACAAAACCCATTCTGCGGAAAAGACAAATGAAACCATCACCTCTTTACAAAAAGAAGTGGCTGAAATGAAAGACAAATATATACGGACCTATGCAGAAATGGAAAATATCAAAAAACGGTGTCAAACAGAAATACAACAACGTTCTAAGGTTGCCATTAGTGATTTTGCTTTAGATGTTCTCCCTGTTGCTGACAATTTGTCAAGAGCTCTAGACGCGCCTATTCCAGAAGAATTAAAAGATAATGAATTTATTAAAAATCTTATTTTAGGTCTAGAAATGACACAAAAATCTTTGTTACATGCGCTAGAACAAAATAATGTTCATCCTATAGATAGCATCGGAAAGCCTTTTGATCCAAATATCCAAAAAGCAATCCAACAAATAGAAGATGATTCCGTACCAGATGGAACTGTCGTGCAAGAGTGGCAAAAGGGCTATCGAATCGGAAATGATCGCATTTTACGCGAGGCTATGGTCATTGTTTCCAAAAAATCAAATTAATTTTTAAAATTTTTTAAAAAACACTTTCTTTTTCTATTGTTTATGTTTATAGTAAACTTAACAGTTTAATAAAAGAAGAGGGTAAAAAATGAAACGGTTCTTATTTTTAACGTGTTTTGTCTTAAGTGCTTGTGCGCCATACAATCAAAACCAATATACTCAAAATCCATACAATCAAGCAGCTCCGACAAACTACGCACCAGCTGTTCCATCTTATGAATTGCAGCCTCCTGCTTATTCACAAGAAAATTGGTCAATTCAACAAAAAGAACAAGAAATCTTTGCAAAAGAAAAAGCCCTTTTATCTGCTCAAGACGATTTGTATAAACGAGAAAAAATTCTCGCTGATAAAGAAGCTGAATTTGTTACAAAATCAAAAGCTCTATCTTATCGGGAAGAAATGATGAGCAGACCAGTTCCTCCAAAAGTTGCTCCAAAACCAAGACATGCAGCTCCGGGACCTCGTCCTAGAAAAGAAATTATCACAACATATCATCCAACTGTTGTAATGGATGAGCCAACAGCTTATTCAACAAATGTCGCTGCTCCTCAACCAGAATATCAAGCAACAGTAACAACAGAAGTTCGCCCTCTTTATGCATCACAACCTGAAGAATTTGAAGTTCAAGAAGCATCTTTTATCATTATGCAACACCCAGTACAGCGCGATTTAGTTCGTTGTCCTGTTACAGATGATGTTTGCTTATCTTCTTATGAACGTCTCGGTTATGTCCGCGCAAAAAATTTATCTCGCTTCACCGCAGAAGACGATTGTACGGTTGAGACAGATTATCCAGCTGGAAAATGGAGAGATAATAACGTTATTCCTCGCTGGTAAGTTCTATGTTATCTCGTATTAATACCGTCTCCTTTCAAGGCATTGATACGATTAGAGTAACTGTTGAAGTTCAAATAGCAAAAGGCTTACCTTCTTTTTCTATTGTCGGATTAGCTGACAAAGCCGTTGCAGAAAGCAAAGAACGCGTTCGCTCTGCACTTGACTCAATCGGTTTAGCTTTACCAAGCTCTCGAATTACCGTTAATTTAGCTCCAGCCGATGTCGCCAAAGAAGGTTCTTATTTTGACTTACCAATAGCTTTAGGCTTACTATGTGCAATGGAGGTTTTGCCTTCAGCAGAATTATCCCACTACACCGTTATGGGCGAATTGGGCTTAGATGGACGCATAGCTCCTGTATCAGGAATACTTCCTGCCGCTGTTGCAGCCAACAGTTATGATACGGGATTTATTTGTCCCGAAGTTCAAGGTTCAGAAGCTTTATGGTCTAATAACCCGAACATTATAGCCGCGTCATCTTTACTAGAGTTGATTAATCATTTTAAGGGAAATGTGTTTATTGCCTCTCCAGAACTCAAAACGTATCCGGCTACAAAATCTTACTTAGATTTAAAAGATGTAAAAGGTCAAGAAACAGCAAAAAGAGCTTTAGAAATTGCCGCAGCTGGAGGACACAATTTATTAATGATTGGCCCTCCTGGCTCAGGCAAGTCTATGCTAGCCGCTAGATTACCTGGTATTCTCCCTCCAATGACAGCAGAGGAAATTTTAGAAGTCAGCATGATTCATTCTGTTGCAGGCCTTCTTAAAGATGGCTCTCTTATTACACAACGCCCTTTTAGAGATCCACATCACAGTGCTTCTATGCCAGCCTTAATAGGAGGTGGCTTAAAAGCCAAACCCGGAGAAGTTTCACTTGCTCACAGAGGCGTTTTATTTTTAGATGAACTTCCAGAATTTCAAAGAGCAACACTTGAAGCCCTTCGACAACCTTTAGAAACTGGGAAAGTGACAGTTGCACGTGCAAATGTTCATGTCACATATCCGGCTCACTTTCAATTGATAGCAGCAATGAATCCTTGCCGCTGTGGGTATTTAGGCGTCAAAGGACATGAATGCCAACGCGCTCCTAAATGCGCTTTAGAATACCAATCTAAATTATCTGGCCCTCTTTTAGACAGAATAGATTTACATGTTGATGTACCAGCTGTTCTTCCTTATCAATTGGCTCAAATGCCTCAAGGGGAAACGACTGAAACGGTCGCTAAAAGAATAGCTCAAGCTGTAGAAATACAGCGCAAACGATATCAAGGAACACCTATTTCTCAAAATGCGGAAGCAGATGGCCCCTTATTAGAAAATATTGCTCTTCTAGACAAAGAAAGCCAAACTTGTTTAATCCAAGCTGCAGAAAAAATGAATCTTTCAGCAAGGGGATATCATAGAATATTAAGGGTAGCTCGTACGATAGCCGATTTATCTGGAGACAAAACAATCCTTATGCACCATATCAATGAAGCACTTTCATTTCGTCGTATTTTTTATAACGAGGGCCGATAATGGAACAAACGTGGCTTCAAATCACTTTTATTATTTTAGAAATTCTTGCCTTTATCGGCTTAACGGCAGCTGTTTTTACTTTTATAAAGAAAACGCACAAAGTGCAAAATAAGAATGAAAAAATTACAGAAATTTTATCTACCTCTCCCTTAGGATATTTTTATTTTTTATATAACAGACCTCAGGCTGTTAAAGAGATTTGTTCTCGCAGATTAGCCGTTTTACTTGGTATTTATGATTTATCTATTTCTTTTCAATCAGTTTTAAACAAATTAGATAAAGAATCTCAACAAAAATTAAAAGAGCATGTTCAAGAATTAAAAGAAACAGGGAAAGAATTTCATATTCAAATACAAAATGAGCACAAAACAATGTGGCTTCTTGTCACAGGGATGAGAGCTTGTAGTATCGATGGGACGCTTTACGCTGACGTTCTTTGGTTTCAAGATAAAACAGATTCTCTACAAAAACAGGAAGAGAATGAAAATTGGCTCAAAGCGTTACAATCTAAAGATACTCTTCTGATGGAAGCCATAGACAGCCTTCCATTTCCTTTATGGATGAGAAATCCAGATTTAACTCTTGCTTATTGCAATCAAACTTATTTGACTTGGGTTGGAGAAACAGATAGAGAAAAAGTACTTAATACTCAAGAAACCATTTTTGAGGGAGACGAAAAACTTTCTGCAAAATTTTTAGCTATCTCTGCTAAAAATAACGGAGAACTCAAAAAGGAAAAAGGTAACTTTATCGTTAATGGAGAGCAAAAAACATTAGAAATTTTTGAAGTTCCACTTAACAAAACAGATCCCAAAGAAGAACAAGCTACATTAGGTTTTGCATTAGACATTCAAAGAGAAGAAAGGCTTCATCAAACACTCCAACATTATCTAAAAGCACAATACGAGATTTTATCATCATTATCGACAGGAATTGCTTTATTTGATGCGAATGGATATTTACAATTTTATAATCAAGCCTTTTGTGAGATTTGGAAATTAGAAGAAAGCGTACTAGAAAACAGGCCCGCATTCTCTGTTATTTTAGACATACTTCGAGAAAAAAGGATTCTCCCAGAAGAAGCAAATTTTATTGCCTATAAGCATGCTGAGTTAAATCAGTTTTCAAGTTTGACACACCCCATAGAGACCATCATTCATTTACCGACAGGTCAAATTCTTAAAAGAACGATGCGGCCCTATGCTTTAGGAGGGGTTATCATGATTTTTGAAAATATCACGGATCGCTATACATTAGAAAGGTCATTCCATGAGCAAACAGCGATACAACGTTCTATAATAAATCACATGAAAGAAGGCATCATTGTATTTGACAAAGATGGCCGTTTAAAGTTATTTAATCCATCTTATGTTCATCTATTTTCTCTTCCGAAGGAAAGCTTACTTCATGAACCCTTATTATTAGAAGTTCTCGAAACTCAAAAGGCGATTTTATGTTCCAGTGACGATGTATGGACTTTATTAAAAGAAAAAATTCTAACCACCATAGAAGAAGGAAAAGATACGCCATTTAAACTCACCATTCTTGATGGTTCTAACATTTACATGAAATGTGTTCATCTTCCTGATGGAGGACTTTTATTATCATACGAAAAACAAGATTAAGTTTTTTTATTGATAAAAGATAAAAAAAGAGTATGCTTAAAATCTAAAAAAGTTCCGGAGAGGTGGCAGAGTGGTCGAATGCGGCAGACTCGAAATCTGTTGTACCGCTTGTCGGTACCGGGAGTTCGAATCTCCCCCTCTCCGCCAGTATTAAAGAAGTTTTTGCGTCTCTACCTCTTTTATCGAAATAGCGTGAACAGGACAAACGCTCTGACACTTACCGCATCCAATACATTTCTGCTCCGACACAATCGGAAATTCTCCTCTTTTTTTAGTTACTGCTTCTCGAGGACAATTTCGAACACATCTTCCACACTTAACACATAAACCTGTATCAATCTGAGACAATCCTATTTGTGTTCTCTGTTTTTCTTCAAGAGACATTCTTCTTAACGCTCCGGAAGGACAGACATCAGAACATTTCTTACAATCGTACTGACAATATTGCTTTTGAAAGGCTATATGAATAGCAGGATAAGTTGCATTTGCTTTTTTTAAAATGCCCATTGGACAGTTTTGAACGCATAAATTACAGTTAAGACATTTATTGATAAATTCCTCTGAAGAGCGAGCACCAGGAGGAAGAATTATTTTTTTCACAGATGTTGCAAGCATTTTAGCCAATAAAAAACCACCTTTAATTGAAATTAAAAATACTCCGAGAATAGCACTATTTGTCAACCACCGACGTTTATCCATATCGACAAAGATATTTTTCTTTTCTTTAGCTTTACCATAATAAATACTACCTCTAGCGCATTTAGTTAAACATTTAAAACATTTCACACAAGTTTCATTATTCACCTGTCCTGTTTTTATATTAATACTGCCTGTCGGACACTGACGAGCACATAAAGCACATGCGACGCATAGCTTTTTATCAATATGAACTTGAAAAATGGAATATTTACTAAGAATCCCTAACATTGTCCCAACAGGACACACCTGTGCACAAAAGTAGCGCCCTTTCCAGTAAACAAGTCCAGCTATAATAAATAAGACAAAGCCTCCCCATAACGTACCACTTACAATAGAGCCGAATAAACTATAAGGATCAAATCTTTGTATCAACAGACTTGTTCCGCCAATTAAACCGCCTATTAAAAAAGCACAGAAGAAGTACTTTACTGACGTTGCTAGTGAATAAGAATTATCTTTTTTTCGAAATAATAAAAATAAAAATTCTTGTAAAATACCAAAAGGACAAAGTGTAGAACAATAAATACGCCCAAACAAAATTGTTAGCAATATAATAAAGACAAAAGAAAGGACAATAAGTCCTGTTGGGTTTAAGATAAGCCTTTGTAAAAGAGGAATAACTTGAATATCCATCAATGGAATAGGATAATAAAAGCCTAAAAATCCTAATCCGCACAAACAAAAAACAATGAATGCTACAAGTAAACGTATCCTATACAAGATATTATTTTGATTTTTCAAAACCGATTTCCTCTAACCATGAATGAATACCTGACGTTTGATTCCCATATCCTGACCATCCTTTTGTCAAGACATGACACCCAATACACTGTTTTGACATATCGGATATTGTATTTTGAATGCCGCCACCTCCATGCGTAATAAAAGGAATAATCGTTTTTCCAGACAAATTATACTCTTTCAAAAAGCTACTCACTTGTGGTGTAATCGTTCCCCACCAATTAGGAGATCCTAAAAAAACAATATCATATTGAGATATATCATCAATCTTTGTTGTTAACTCTGGTCTGTATCCTGCTTGTATTTCTTTTTTTGCTTGCTCTGTCATTGGACGGTAAGCTTCTGGATAAGTCCCAACCGTTTTTATTTCAAAAAGATCGCCACCAACAGCATCATGAATAGCCTGAGCAACTGCTTGTGTATTTCCACTATAAGAATAATACGCTATTAAAACTTTCTTATTCATCATATTACTTTTCTCCTCTATTTGAGCAATAACACTTTGACTCATTAAACAACTTATTCCCAAGGCACAAAAACATTTTAATACTTTTTTTAACATATTACCTCCTTTGACTACAGTGTAAGTATAATTGTTAGAGTTAACTTTAAGTCAAGAACTTTCTTTGTCTTCTAAATTTTACATTCATTATCCTTTATGATATACTAGAAGTATGGCTTACAAAAGAAGTAAGGAGAGCATAATGAAAATGTCAAAAAGAACACCTTCTGGTTTTGCTCTCGTTCATATTTCCACCTTCGGAACAATGTTACCAATTCCGAATGTGCATACAGTTCAACTTGGGATAACTAAATACAAAGGACAAGCTCTAGGAAATGTTCTTCTCCCTTTAAAAGGAGAAAAGTTATCCGATTATGAAAAACGCCTTTTGATTCTAAATCAAGGGCGCTCTCAAAAAATGATTTCCATTTATTCAGTTGAAGGGAAAAAGCAGTACATTATTGTACAAAAAATTGCTGCTCACTTAAATCATACAACCTATCAAGAGACAAAAGATCCTATTTTAAAGATACTTAAAGAAAATATTTCTTAAATATCTTCTAAACAAATAGAACTATATTGACGTGCAGGATCTTTCGGGTTCCGACGATAACTATTATAATTTTTATCGAGATAAGTATCTACGTTAATTTGATCTATCTCTCTAATTCCAATTTCTCTTAAGCGATATTTCACATATCCAGGCAAATCAAAATGCTCTTGCGATCCATACGCTTTAAAATAAGGATGAGCATTAACAGAAAAGACTATTTTCATATCATCACTTACAGGATAACTATCTTCGTGAATACAAGGCCCAATAGCAACACGCATTTCATCAATAGAGGCTCCTAATCTAATCATCGCCAAAACAGTTTGCTCCAAGACCCCCTTAAAAGCCCCTTTCCAGCCTGCATGAGCCGCTCCAATGACACGATGCTTAGGATCAGCAAATAAGACCGGAGCACAATCCGCTGTTTTCAATGTTAAATTTAATCCAGTTTTATTTGTCACCATTGCATCTGCTGGTGGAAGTTTTTGATTTTCATCTGTGACAGTCACAGTCAGAAAAGAATGAATTTGCGATAAAGTAATAGGATTTTTATCCAGCTCTGAATCAAACTTATTATAAAAGGCATGTTTAATGCTTGGAGTATTTAATAAATTGCTTTTTTCCATTTTTTTTCTTTCTTTTTTTCTTTTGATGATTTTCTTTAGCTTGTTTTAAAGTTTGTTTAGGATGTATCACCTTAGACAAAGTAGCCCGCCAATAGCTTCTTTTTTCTGCAGATTTAGATCTCTTTTCTTGCCACATTCTCAAAAATTTCAAACTCCAGCGATAGCTCATCCAACCGCATCCGATGGACCAAGGAATACATCCAACAGCCATCGCTACTCCCCAGTCTTTTAGAAGCATTTTTCCGAAAAGAACAATAGATTCCCATATTGAATAATCACCAAAGAAAGTTGTTTCAACGATATTTTTAACACTTTCCCATCCTGTTATATTTTGCCAATCTCCCAGCAATAATTTGCCTGTAACATAAAAAACATAATACACAGGAACCATTGTAAAAACATTAGTCACCCAAGTAAAAGCAATAGCGATAGGCAAAGAAAAAGACCAATTAAATTTCTTTGCGATAACCCAAGTTATCAAAACAGTTGTCATCTGGATACCGACCAGAGGTGTCATAGCCCACATCATGCCGACGAGAACGCCTCGAGCTAAAACAAGAGGGTCCTGAGCACTTCTTTTCAAAGGAACAACAAGTCGAAATTCGACAGGTCTTTTGATTTTTTGCCATAAAGTCAATTCTTTTTTCATACGCTTTCCTTATTTAATAATGCTCGTTTAAACCGCATGCGAGGTGAAGATTGATATATTAACCAAACACCAAACAAGAACATTGGTATACATAATAACTGTCCCATTGTCATATGAGAAACCAAAAAGCCTAAATGAGCATCTGGTTCTCTAAAGAATTCCAACAGGAACCGCCCTATACTATATAGGACAAAAAAGAGACCTGCTGTAAAACCATATCGTTCTCTATACTTTGGCATCAGCCACCATACACTATTTAATATAATGAATAAAAGTAAACCTTCAACCCCAGCCTCATATAATTGGCTTGGATGGCGAGGTTCATCTCCCCCCATGGGGAAAATAATCGCCCACGGAACATTATGTGTAATACGTCCATACAATTCGCCATTTATAAAATTAGCAATTCGCCCAAGAAAAAGACCGATTGGAGCAACAACAGCTAACATATCTCCGACCATAAACATGTTGATTTCTTTTTTCTTAGCAAAAAGAATTGTTGCAACAATCATTCCAATCAATCCGCCATGGAAAGACATTCCGCCCTCCCAGAGGGCAAAAACATGAAGAGGATACTCCACATAATAAGGGAGCTGATAGAATAAAACATATCCGAGCCGTCCGCCTAGGATAATACCTACAATAGCCCACACAAGAAAATCATCTATTTTCAGCACAGTAAAAGAAGAATGCGTCTTTTTGGACATTAAACGTAATAATCCCCATGCTAATAATAAGCCGACAATGTAGGCTAAAGAATACCATCGAACAACAAAAAATCCCCATTGAAAAGCGATTGGATCTAAATCTGGGAAAAGAATACCTGTATACATTTTTTTTCCTTTTATTGATGCTTTATTATAAAATAATCGAGAAAAGTGGCAAGTTTTTTTAACAGAAAAGCTTTATTGATTTTTTAAATAAAACAGGCTAATCTAAAAAATAGCACAAACGAGTTAAACAAGGAGAAAAAAATGGCAAAAATAGGCATCATCGGTATGGGTATTTGGGGAACAGCTCTTTCTTTAATCGCAGCTAGGGCAGGACATGATGTTTTGTGTTGGGCAAAAGAAGAAGAAGTTATTCAATCTGTTAACGGTCAGCACGTTAATCGCTTATATTTACCTTCAGTTCCTTTGCCATCATCCATCCAAGCTATGAGCCACATTGAAGGTGTTATGGGTTTTGCTGATACTATTTTATTAGTCGTTCCTGCACAATATACTCGCTCGATTTTGGAAAAAATGCAACCCTTTGTTCGTCCATCTACTTGTATTGTCCTTTGTGCCAAAGGCATTGAAACAAGTTCCGGAAATATGCTAGGTGAAATTGTCGAACAAGTTATGCCAGGAACTCAATATGCTGTTTTATCTGGCCCCGGCTTTGCTTATGAAGTTGCTTTAAACAAACCAACAGCCGTCACAATCGCGAGTAAAGACTTAACCAAAGCACAAGAACTCGTTGACTTATTCGGAACACAATATTTTAGACCTTACTCATCTGATGATATTATTTCCCCTCAAATTGGAGGTAGCGTTAAAAATGTCCTTGCAATCGCATCCGGATGTATTGAAGGAGCTGGCCTTGGAGATAATGCTCGAGCTGCTTTAATTACACGTGGGTTAAATGAAATGGTTCGACTTTCCAAAGCTCTTGGAGGCCATGCAAGAACAATGATGGGTATGTGTGGTTTAGGTGATTTAGTTTTAACTGCAAACTGTACACAATCTAGAAACTTTGCTTTTGGTTTTGAAATTGGGCAACGCGGCTCTGCAAAAGAACTTCTGAAAACAAACACTAAAACAGTCGAAGGAATTTACACAGCTCCTGCTGTTTTAAAACGCGCCAAAGAAGTTCATATTGATATGCCTATTTGTGAAACAGTTAACGCGGTTTTATTTGAAGAGATGTCTTTACAGGCTGCGATGGATGATTTATTGAATCGCCCTTTCAAAGACGAAGGATATTAGTTGCTTATAAGGAAACTTATTTTCTTTCTTATAGGGATAAGTCTTTCTGGCATATCTTTTGCAAGGCCTGTACTTCCTGTCATTCTAGTTTTTAAGACTTTCCCCCCTTCAGAACAAGAATTACAATATATTGAGCACGTCAATCCTTTTGGCTTTTTGCTTTTTTATAAAGAAATGAGTTCATCAACTTCGCCTCTTTTAATAAAGAAAGATATAGAAAAACGACTAAACAGGAAAATTTATTTCTTTGTTGATCAAGAAGGAGGTACAGTCAATCGATTAGATAAACGTTATCGTAGTGCTCAATATTTTGGCAATCTATATACTCAGAATCCGCAACAAGCAATTACAGAGCAAAAACAAACAGCCCTTGAAATGGGAATAGAGTTAAAAGAAAAAGGAGTTGACTTTGTTTTTGCTCCCACAATGGATATTTCTTACGAAAAAAATAATTTCCTAGGTTCTCGAACATATTCTTCAAATCCAGAAACTGTTTCTATTCTCGCCACCGCATTTATAGAAGGCATGACTCAGGCAGGAATAATAGCATGCCCTAAACATGCCCCTGGTATTGGATTATCAAAATATGACACGCATCAAGAAAAAGCACGAATTACCGCTTCCATAGAAGAACTCGAAAAGAAGGATTTTATTCCCTTTTATCTCAACACATCCCCTAACTGTTTGATGACAGGACATATTTTTTACTCTGCTATTGATGAAAAAAATGTAAGTACGTTCTCTCCAAAGTTCTATCAATTTATTCGAGATGAGTTCCGTTTTAATGGCCTTATTATTCCTGATGCACTCAATATGAAAGGCTTAGGGGATTTATCGCCTCTTTGGAAGATAACGAATGCTTTATCTGCAGGAGCTGATATCGTCTTACCTTTCTTTTCTCCAGCACTTTCATTTCAAGAACGAGAAGACATTTTAAATAATATCCCCGAACATTTAGTTCAGGCTTTTCAAAAAAAATTATCAAGAAACTAAAAAATAAAAGCTCCTTTCGGAGCTTTTATATAAACGATTTATTCCATTCCGAGAGCTTGCTTATATGCTTCCATCAAGAACTCTGCTTCAGCTCTATCAGCCGGATTCATTTTACGCAGACGAAGGACCTGGCGCATAACTTTAGGATCAAACCCGTTTCCCTTAGCTTCTGCAAAAATCTCTCTAATATCTGCTCTAATTCCTTTAACTTCTTCTTCCAAGCGTTCAATACGATCAAAATAAGAGGTTAATCGTGTTGAATCAATTCCACCAACTTCATCTGCCATTTTTTTCTCCTTCTTTAGCTGACTGGGACAACCTTAACAGCAACAGCAACCGCCTTATCCAATTCATCTTGTGTACATAGTCCTAATGTAACAGGGTTTCTTGCTTGTATTTCATCCATATTTTTATGTGTCTTATTTCGAATTGATTCAATAGTTGGTCGTGTTGTACGAATTAACTTCACAATCTGTAAGTCATCTAATTCAGGATGATTTTTAATGAGCCACGCAATTGCATCAGGTCTATCAGCTCTTTTAGCCATAGGCGTGTATTTCATACCTTTTTTCATCAAATGAGCGACTTCATCTCGCGTGACAAGCGTCAATTGAGCTTTTGGATCCTCTTCGCAACGTTTGATTTCCTCTTTCGTGAGCTGCCCACCGGCGACAGGATCTAAGCCCATAATATGAGATGCAACTTCACCATCAGCAATCGCTTGAATTTCTAAAACATGCATACCACAAAAATCAGCAATTTGATCAAAAGAAAGAGTTGTATTATCTACCAACCAAACGGCTGTTGCTTTTGGCATTAAAGGACGTGTCATTATTAAAACCTTTCATTTTAAATAAAATAATAAGATGGACAGTATTGTACTGTCTCTTTCAAAAAAAGCAAGGAAAAACAAAATCGCTTTTTAGAAAATAATTTGAAAAAAGTTCTCTATCGCTCTATTTCTTGTGTTTTTCGAGAAGTCTTTATATCAGGATATGTTATTGTGCCATCCTCAGACATGCGCGCACGTTGTCCATTAGGAAAAGTGATAACACGATATTTAAAATCACCTATTTTAGTAAATTTTTGAGAAATTCTAAGCCCTTTTACTTCTTTCCCTTGTCTAAAATCTCTCATCAGTTGCATTAATTGTAAAGTACTTTCAGGTACTTTTTGTTGGCGAACATAAAAGGTATCTCCAATAAGCGAAGCTTGTTGACCTGTCACAAAAGTAAACCGATATCCTTTTACCCCGTAAGCATTAATTAAACCAACATCTAAAATTTCATGAGGCATATGACCTTCTCGGACATAAGAGTCTGCCAACTTATGAAGATAAGGTCGAGTTAAATCCTCAATTTTTTGGATTGGCATTTTCTCTGGAGATTTCTCTGCCTCAACTTGAGCCGCCAATGCAGAGCCCGCTGCGAGTAAACTTGTTGCCAAAAGAGTCTTTACTGCTTTTGAAATATTCATTCATCTACCCTTCTTAATAGAAAAGTATTATATCATAGTTTTTCTTAAAAATCTACACTTAATACTAAAAAGGAGAGTTTTTCAAAACTCTCCTTATATTTTCTAAGATTTTACCAATCTATTCCACCATCCGCCTTTTTTAGAGGGAGGCTCTTTTGATACCGTAGATGTAGCATCTAAAGTTTCTTCTCGACTTTTCTCTGGAACAGAGACAACGGGATTTTCTTCTTTCTTTACCAAATCTTTCTTTGTTCTGGTCTTCTTAGAAGAATTACCTTCTTGTCTTTCCTCAAAAGAAGCATCTTGAGCAACAGAATGACTATCAAATAAAATCATTGGCTCCTGATGAACTACAGTAAATTTTTCTTCTCCGATTAAAGGGGCTCCTTTTTCGGCCTCTTCTTTTTTATTTCTGTTCCATTTATTCTTAGATCGTTTCTGATGGCTCTTCCGTTTCGCTCCATCTGAGACTTCTTTAACAGAATTCTCCTCTATAACTGGCGCATTATCTGTCCCCTTGTTTTCAATCGAGACAGCACCTTGAGAAACCAATTCTGAATGAAGCATTTTTTCTTCCTTATATTTCTTGCGTTTCTTATCTCGCCTGTTTTTGGATTGAGAGCCCGTATTGTCATTTTGTTTTGAACCTGTTGTGGTGTTAACGAAAGTGGACTGCTTAACGTTTTTCCCCATATGTTCAAGACGAAAGTCAGTGGGATGAATCATCCCAACATCTCCTTCCACCTTAATCGTTAAATCATACTTAGTTTCAATTTGACTCAGATGTGTACGTTTAGCATTCAAAACATAAAGTGCCACATCCATTGGCAAGGTTAATGTTATTTGGCAAGAGGCATATTGTTCCCCGGCATCCTCTAATACATGCAAGGCATGCATTGCACACGATTCCACAGAACGAACAACACCTTTTCCCTGACAATAAGGACAAACATGATGACTTGTTTCTATAAAACTTGAATGCAGCCGTTGTCGAGACAATTCCATCAAACCAAAACCCGTTATTTTCCCCATTTGTACACGAGCGCGGTCTCTTTTTAAAGCCTCTTTCATCCGTCTTTCTACAGCATGATTATTACGGACTTCATCCATATCAATAAAATCGATAACAACTAATCCCGCTAAATCACGAAGACGCAACTGACGAGCAACTTCATCTGCAGCCTCTAAATTAGTCTTTAACGCTGTTTCTTCTATATTGCGCTCACGTGTTGCACGACCGGAGTTAACATCTATCGCGACCAACGCTTCTGTTTGATTGATAACTAAGTATCCTCCGGACTTTAATCCAACATTGGGATTGTGCATGTCCTCTAGTTGATTTTCAATGCCATAAGATTGAAATAAAGAAATATCTCCCTTATATTGCTTAACTTTTTTAGATTGCTTAGGCATCAACTTTTTAACAAAATCTTTTGTCGTTTTATAAGCTTCTTCACCTTCTACCCAAACCTCTTCTATTTCGTCGGTAAATACATCTCTCAAAGTTCTTTTGATAATATCGCCTTCTTCATAGATTAATGCCGGAGCCTTAGATTCTAAAGTTTTATCTCGAATCTGTGTCCAAGTCTTGATTAAATAATCATAATCTTTTTTTATCTCTGCTTTTGTTCTTTCTTTTCCTGCCGTACGGATAATAACTGACATTCCATCGGGAATAGGAAGTTTCTCTACAATTTTTTTCAAACGCTTGCGATCTTGAGCATTCGTAATTTTACGAGAGACACCCCCACCATTTGTATTATTCGGCATTAAAACGCTATAACGCCCAGCAAGAGATAAATAAGTTGTCAATGCAGCACCTTTATTTCCTCTTTCTTCTTTAGTTACTTGAACTAAAACAATTTGATTATGATGGATAACTTCTTGTATTTTGTACTTCTTCAGCAAATTATAGCGTGGCCGAACAACTTCTTCTGTTTCAGCGTCACTCACTGTTTCGACTTCTGCATCTGCTTCAGTTTGTTCTTCTTTAATTTCTTCTTGTTCCTCTTGAAGAGCCTTTAATTCAGCTTTTAAAGCTTCTTTATCTGCTACAGGAATTTGATAATAATCGGGATGAATTTCATTAAATGCTAAAAAACCATGTCTATTTCCTCCATACTCAACAAAAGCTGCTTGCAATGAGGGCTCGACACGAATAATTTTTGCTAAATAAATATTTCCTTTAATTTGTTTTTTCGTCGATGTTTCGACGTCTAATTCCTCCAAACGAGACTCTTCAACAACAACCACGCGCGTCTCTTCCGGATGCGTGGCTTCAATAAGCATTTTTTTTGACATAAAAACTCCAAATTCTTAAAAATTACACGGGGTTGTCTCAACCGTTGCCAAGACAACAAATAGGAAACATTGCATGTCTTCATGAATAAGGCTTCTATCAAATGTGAAAATACGCCTACAGCAGCCATTTTTATGCGTTTCCTTTAAAACTTTTCTTTTAACCTTTGCGTTTTTGAATACTGACTTGACAGTTTTACTTCCTTGAACGCAGCATTAAACTAAAACAAACGCATGTATCATAAACGACTTTTTTTGAAAGCACAACACTTAAATTACAAGACGACTTTTATTTTCTTTTAAATTTTGACAAGAAACGACCCAGAAGGCCTTGACTTTTTTCCTCCTGAGGAGCCTCAAACAATAAAGCTGGTGCTGTTACCTTTTGAGATTTTTCTTGAATACACTTATCTAACTCAATTAGTTTTTCTAAATCTTTCTCTATTTCATGCTTCGACTTTCCCATAGCTTCTGTACGAACGATTATGGATACTTGATATTTTTTTGACAAATCTGATGCAATTTGTTGAAGTCTTTCTTTTTCTTGGTCGTCTTCAATTTTCCGAGAAACAAGACCTCGAGCTGTACGATGTGGCATAAAAGCAACATACTCCCCTGCATAAGAAAGGCGTGTTGTCAATAACGCTCCTTTTCCTGGAACTGCCGGCTTTTTGACTTGCACAACAACAATTGTATCTCGACGAATTATTTTCTCTCCAGTCTCTCTATTCTTTTTTGTTTTATATTGATTTTCGATTTCATCAAATGGCAAATAACCATCTCTCTCTGAACCATAGTCGACAAAAGCAGCTGAATATGATACGGCAACACTATGCACTTGACCTAAATAAATATTTCCTTTTTCCATTCGCATTTTCACCTATTTTTAGTTTTTTATATAAAAGTATCATAATATACTGTTCAAAAAAGAACAACTATATTATAGTAGCAAAAAATAAAGGGTTTTTATGAAAAAGCTGAATAGATTAATACAATTTTTTTTATTTTCCTTTTTTTTCATACTGTTAATTGGAAATCCGTTAACAGCTAATGCCGTTCAGTTGAATCAAATTCGATTCGGAAAACAATCTGAAAAATGTGTCCGTGTTGTTGCTCACTTAGATCAAAAAACAGATTGCCGCGTTTTTACGCTAAAAAACCCGAATAGAGTCGTCATTGATTTTGAAAACACAACTTTAGATCCTATTGTTACTCAAAATATCCCAGAGCCTCTTTTATTTGTAAATAATGTTCGGATAGGAACTCCTTTGAATGGACAAACAAGATTAGTTCTTGAAACGACTGATGCTGTTGACTTTAAAGAAGGTTTTTTTCTAACTCCTATTCAGCAAGGAGATTCTTGGAGATATGTTGTTGATATCACGAGCAATCAATCCTCCTCTCCAACGGAAAAAACGGTCTTACTTCCACTTTCTTCGACAACACCTCCCCCTTACAAAACAAAAGTACAAAAACCTCTTATCGTCTTAGACCCTGGGCATGGAGGGGCTGATCCTGGAGCTATCAGTTATTCAGGGAAGTATGAGAAAAATCTCACGCTCCAGATGGCAAAAGAGGTCAAGAAAGAAATTGAAAAAACAGGAAAGTACCGTGTTAAATTAACAAGAGACACAGACAAAGCTTTAACTTTGCGTGGACGAATAGCCTTTGCGCACAAAAATGAAGCAGATTTATTCATTTCGATTCACGCAGATAGTGCTAAAAATAAAAAAGCAAAAGGCCTTTCTGTTTATACGATTTCCGAGCGAGCATCTGATAAGGAAGCGCAGCTCTTAGCAGAACGAGAAAACAAAGCCGATATTATTTTGGGAATGGACTTAACGAATGAAGCACCAGAAGTCAGTAATATTCTTATTGATCTTGCCAAACGAGATACTATGGATAAATCGTCTCATTATGCTAATATTTTAGTCAAAACGATGGGAAAACAAGTAAAGCTCGTCAAAAATGCGCATCGTTTTGCTGGGTTTGTTGTTTTAAAGTCGCCTAATATTCCTTCAGTTTTAATAGAAATAGGCTATTTATCCAACCGTGAAGAAGAGAGAAATCTGGGCAAACCGGCCTACCGCGCCAAA
>CASECI010000026.1 GCA_949286465.1 uncultured Alphaproteobacteria bacterium
AATAAAAGTACTGACAACGATGTGTTTTCTGACGCTTTTTTTGAAAAATTTTTAAAATTTTAAAAATATACTTAAATTCAATATATTAGCTTGACTTATCACTCTTTGTAAGCGTTACTGAGCTTACAAGACATGGAAAAACAAGGAGTTGACCGATGAGAAAGAAGATTTACCTACCCAGAAGTGCTGAAGAATTAAAAAAGCTAAATCACCAGAAACAAGCTGAACTATGGGCACGGTATCATAACAGTCCTTATGAACGGCAGTTTCGGGCATTATGGTATTATATCGCCTGTGAAAACGCCAATCTTAAGATTGAACGTAAGCACCTGACTAAGCTGGAAAAATATGCCGAAAACCCTGATGAGTGTATGATTAAGGTATACAAAACCAAATATAACCTTCATCCGGGGACAGAAATTACTAAAACCTTCCGCAACCACCAATACAAGGTTATTATAAACGAAGCAGATGATTTTATTTTTGAGGGTAAACATTATAAAACTCTATCGGCGGTTGCCAAAGAAATATGTGGAATAAAAGTATCAGGCTATGACTTCTTTGGCTTAAACAACAAACGAGCATTAAAGGAGGCAACACATGACTAGAATAAATTGTGCCGTCTATGTTCGTAAATCTACCGAAAAAGGATTGGAGCTTGAGTTTAATTCATTACATAATCAAGAAGAAGCATGCCGAAGCTATATATTATCACAAGCCTTTAACAACTGGGAATATTTCAAAACTTATACCGATGGCGGAATTTCCGGTGGCACCATGGAACGTCCGGCCTTAAAACAAATGCTTGAAGATATTCGGCATGGCTTAATACAGACAGTGGTGGTTTATAAAGTCGACCGTTTGTCCCGCTCAATTATGGACTTCCATAATATGATGAAAGAATTCGATAAATATGGCTGCAGCTTTGTTTCAATTACTCAAGCCTTTGACACATCGACTTCCATGGGCAAGCTAACGCTAAACATGCTGCTATCATTTGCTCAATTTGAGCGAGAAGTGTCTTCGGAACGTGTCCGTGATAAAATCCGTGCCAGTAAAGCCAAAGGCCTATGGACTGGAGGGATACCTAAACTAGGGTATGATATTATAGATAAAAAACTGGTTATAAATTCAATAGAAGCTGAACAGGTAAAAGATATTTTTGAAAGCTATTTAAAATGTGAATCTTTGGTAGAACTTGAAACCTTTGTCCAAACCAAAGGAATTACTCATAAACATTGGATTACTAATAAAGGTGTTGAGAAAGGTGGAAAACCATTAAAAACATCGGCCTTACATAGGTTATTGCATGAAAAAATATATTTAGGTTTAATTGAAAACAAGAAAACAGGGCAAACTTTCAAAGGACACCATCAAGCAATTATCTCCAAAGAATTATGGGAGCAGGTACAAAATAAGCTGAAAGAAAATGATAAATGCAAAAATCCCAATCATGTGCCAAATAATAATTTACTTACCGGAAAGCTGTTTAACACAGAAGGAACCGCCTTT
>CASECI010000027.1 GCA_949286465.1 uncultured Alphaproteobacteria bacterium
TCTCGTCAACCTATTTTTTTGCATAAATAAAATAGACGGGCTTTCTCCCAGCTTTAATACCTTTTTTTTCATAACGTGTCGAGACCCAATCTATAGGCGGAACATAGATATCCTCTTTTTCAGAAGAAAATAAATTTGAACTTTCTATTTGATCTACAGCCCAAGATGCGTATCCTGCGACATCAGTTGCAACACGAAGTTCTCCTTTTGGCTTAAGCAAGCGATAAAGTTCTTTTAAATTTGTTTGTGTTAAAAAACGACGATCCTCATGACGTGCCTTTGGCCAAGGATCCGGATATAATACGAAAATTTTATCAAAGCTCGCTTCTTCAAAAAAAGGAAACAAAAGGCGAATATCATCAGGGAAAATACGGACATTATCCGTCCTTTCTGGAGCCAACAAATTATTTGTTTCTTGAACATCTCCAGCCTGGCAACCGTTCAAATGAGCCAACAAACTAGCTACTCCATTTATAAAAGGTTCAGCCCCGATAAAGCCTATATCAGGATGACGAAGCGCCTGAGTTGCCAAATGTTCACCTCCACCGAAACCGACCTCCAACCAAAAGGCTCGCTTAGGTTCTGAAAACAAATGTGGTAAGTGTATTTTTTCTTCATTTTGAGGACAAGAAATAGCTACTCGCGGTAATAAATGCTCCATAAGGAAAACTCTAGAATTCTTAAGTCTTTTTCCCTTTCTCCGTCCATAAAAACGTATTAATTGTTCCATTTGATGCCTACAATGTTGATTTTACATGCCAAATATCTTTAGCATATTGACTAATCGTTCTATCTGACGAAAATTTACCACTCCGAGCAACATTAAATAAGGCCTTACGCGCCCATCCCATTTGATTTGCATAATCTTTTTCGACTTTTTCTTGAACAGCTAAATACGCATCAAAATCTGCTAAGACCATATAAAAATCATTAAACATAATATTTTGGAAAATAGGCGTAAATAAGCCCGGCTCGTCATCACAGAATAAGCTAGATGTTAATGTATCCATCACGCGTTTAATACGAGGATCACTGTTATAATAATCCCAAGGCTTATGTGTTCCATCTCTATGACGTTGATTGACCTCTTCTGCAGTCAAGCCAAACAGATAGAAATTTTCAGCCCCAGCTTCCTCTCGAATTTCGATATTAGCCCCATCCAATGTGCCAATTGTTAATGCTCCATTAAGCATAAATTTCATATTTCCTGTTCCTGATGCTTCAAACCCGGCTGTTGAAATTTGCTCTGAAACATCAGAACCTGGGAAAATAATTTCAGCCACAGAGACTTTATAGTCTGGAATAAAGGCGACTTTCATTTGTTCTGAAGCTCTTGGATCATGATTAACAACTCGTGCTATATTATTAATAAGCTTAATAATTAACTTAGCCATCGTATATTCAGGAGCGGCCTTTCCTCCAAAAATATAGGTCTTTGGTGAGGAAAGTTGTTTCCCATCTTCTATGATACTTAAATATTGATGTATAATATGCAATGCATTTAATAGCTGGCGCTTATATTCATGAATACGTTTAACTTGTACATCAAAGATAGAACTTGTATCCGCCATAATACCCGTTGTGCGTAAAATAAAATCGGCTAACCGTTTTTTATTCAGCTCTTTAACTGCCATAAATTCATTCAAAAAAGCATTGTCGTTTACAAAAGCTTCTAACTTCCGTAAATGAGATAAATCTGTAATCCAGTCATCCCCGATTCGAGAAGATATTAAATTTGCTAAATCCATGTTGCAATCCAGCAGCCATCGACGCGGAGTGACTCCATTTGTTTTATTATTGAACTTTTCTGGCCACAATTCATAAAAATCAGGGACTAAGTTTGTCTCAATCAACTTCGTATGCAACTCTGCTACCCCATTGACTGAAAAACTTCCTGCAATGGCCAAATGGGCCATACGTACTTTTTTATCAACGCCTTCTTCAAAAACACTCATTCGAGATAATTTCCCGTTATCTCCAGGATATTTATCTCTCACCGTTTTCATAAGCCATTCATTTATATCATATATAATTAACAAATGACGCGGTAATGTTTCTTCAAACATGTGAACAGACCATTTTTCAAGAGCTTCTGGTAATAAAGTATGATTTGTATAAGCCATTGTTCGACTCGTCACATCAAAAGCTTCTTCAAAACTAAAGCCATGAACATCCATTAAAATACGCATCAATTCAACAATAGCTAATGTTGGATGCGTATCATTTAATTGAATAACAACTTTCTCTGGCAGCAGATGCAAATTATCATAATCTTCCAAAAAACGGCGAATAATATCATTTATAGAACAAGCAACAAAAAAGTATTGTTGTACTAACCGTAAATTACGCCCAGCTTCAAATGAATCTGATGGATATAAAACCTTAGAAATCGTTTCAACTTCGATATTCTTTTCCACTGCATCAACGTATCCTCCAGAGTTAAAAACTTGTAAATCAAGAGCATTCGTTGCGTGCGCAGAAAACAATCTTAAATAATTAACTGTTGTTCCGCCGAATCCGACAATTGGCATATCGTATGGAATTCCCATAATATGATCTGCATCGACCCAACGAGGGTATCTTATTCCGTCTCGTTCATCATAATGAATACGTCCTCGAATAGGAACATAAGAAGCTCTATCAGATCTTTCAATTTGCCAAGGAGATGCTCGATCTAACCAAGAGTCAGCCGATTCTTTCTGATAACCATTCTCAAAGCGTTGACGAAACAATCCAAACTGATAGTTAATTCCATAGCCATAGCCAGGTAATCCTAAAGTTGCAATTGAATCTAAAAAGCATGCCGCTAATCGCCCTAATCCGCCATTGCCTAACGCAGGATCATATTCAGAATCAAGAACATCTTTCAATGGAATAGGATTATCTAATTTAATTTTATCTAATAAATCGAATATACCGAAATTATGTAAATTATTTTCTAGAAGACGCCCAATCAAATACTCTAAAGATAAATAATAGACTCGCTTTGGATCTTTACTTGCATGACGTGCTGCTGTTGCAAACATTTGATCAATACATAAGTCCCTCACGGCTAAAGCTAGGGCAGTAAACAAATGTTCTTTTGTTGCTTCACTCATCTGTTTACACAATGTATATTTCATATGCCACTCTATCAACCGAGCCATTTCTTGTGCGGTTGGTTTCTTAAATGCCGTCTTAACAGCCATCATGTTCTCCCTTTTGTCATTCCATTTCATTTTTTTACTTTATAATAATTCGTATTATTTTACAAAAAAATTAACTATATATTAAAGGAAACGATTTTATGCTAATTATTATTCGAATAATAAGCATATTTAAAGGACGGCCGAATGTTTAAAAAATTGCTTCTAATAAGTTTTTTATTACTTTCCTCCCCTATATGTGCTCAAGAGGCCTTTTGGGGATTTGACGATAATGGCGATGAGATGATTATTCCGCCAGAATGCGATACAACCTTTGACCCAGACGAATTATACGATATCGGTGTTCGACTGCTTGATGAGGTCGGTTCTGCAAGAATGGGAGCCGCTTATTGTTTACTCTCTTCTGCTTTCGCAGGACATGTCGGCGCTCAATTAGAAGTCGCTAAAATGTATCATAAAGGTATCGCCATGCCTAAAAGTGATTTAGCTGCATATAAATGGGCAACTTTAGCTGCTCTCAACGGCAACGAAGAAGCTGATCAATTAGGGGCTAACATAGAACAATTCTTATCCATTCAAGATATTGAACTTTCAACCAACTCTCTTGCGAATCTGATTGGAACGATTACTTTAAAACGCCAAGAAGAACTTACCGAAGAAAATCAAATCTATCAAGATAAGAAAAATCAACTTTCTGAACTAAAAAAAGACATCTCCGACTTAAAAAGATATGGTAAAATTCAAAAAAGAGCAGCGCCTTCTGTATCTACTCCTCAAAAACAATTTGTGGCATCCCCTTCAACAAAGCCTAGCTTAACAAAATCTGGGGTCATTCCGAAACAAAGAACACAACCAGCCAAAGCAAATGAACCTATTTTTTCTCAGGCTGATTTAAATATGGCCCCTATGCCAACACGATGATAGGTAGCTCATGACAAAAAAAATCCTCGGCTTGATTTTTTTCTGCTTTCTCTCTTTACCAGCAGCGTCTGCCTTTATAGAAGGAACAGAAGATTTGCCTCAGATGGATGAACTATTACAAATAGATGACTTATCTATGTCTTTTGACGCGCCCGAAGGACGCATCCTGTCATTTTACCAGCAATCTGAAACATTAACACAAAAACAAGTAGAAGATTTTTATAGACAAACACTCCCCGCTCTAGGTTGGACTGAAGTCAAGAAAAATACTTATGAACGAGATATGGAACAATTAAATTTAACTTTTGAACAAAATCAAAACCTTCTGGTTGTCCACATAGAGTTGAAAACAAATCCTTCTTAAAACAAATTTAAACACTTTTCCAAATATCTTCTTGACATTCCTCTTTTTTTAGGATAAAAAGAGAGCCCTAAGTTTAAAAGGTTAATTTTTTTAAGGTAAGAAGAACATGGCCAATCATAAATCGGCAAAAACACGTATTAAGAGAAACAAAAAAGCTGCTGAATTTAATGCATCTTATCTCAATAGAGTTCGTACTTTTGTAAAAAAAGTTGAAAAAGCTATTTTAGGCGGAAATAAAGAAGAAGCTAAAGCAACTTTCGTTGCTGCTGAATCTGCTTTAAGTAAAGCTGCGAGAAAGGGTGTTATTAAACCTCTAGCTGCTTCTCGTAAAACATCTCGTTTATCCGCTCGTGTTAAAAAGATGTAATTGCCAATAAATAACGTTAATAAGACCGCTTCTTTAAAAAGCGGTCTTTTTTTTGATTCCACTAAATTAATATCTTTAGGTATCTTGTAAACGGCGACTCGAAAAAAATCGAGTCAATGCTTTGTTTATCTGGAGTCATGAAAAATATATTCCAAAGCATATATATCGACACTTCATTTATTTCATTATTTTTCAATAAGTTATTTCAAAAACACAAGATATAGATTCATAAAATCTAAATATTGCGTCAAGCAAATTAATTGCACAAAAAGGAAAAAGTTTTGTTGATAAAAATCACCCCACTTTTTAATATCAACTTATCAAAAAAGAGTCGTCTAAAAAGACTCGAAAGATGATAAAATAAAAACATAATGTATTTCTCTTTATTCTTTAAAGAGAGCACAGGGAAATACTACGGTAGAACGGGAGATAAAGAATGAATACGATATCACAGGACACCCTCCAACACCAATGGGAAACCGTGTGTGAAAAGGTTCGATTAGCATCTAAAGATACCGTTTTAAACCGTTGGTTAAATCAAGTGGAACCCAGCATTCAAAAAGACGGGAGTGTTTGCTTATCTGTTCCGACTCGATTTATGCATGAGTGGATGAAAGAAAAAGAATATGATGAAGTTATCTGTTCTTTATGGAAAGATGAAAATCCTTTCATCCAAAATGTCTCTTTAAAAATAAAATCTCACAATATTCCAGTTGACGTAGAAAGTAACTCTTCTATTGAAGAAAACGTAATGTCTTCAGAAGGAGCCTCTTTCAATTCAACTGTAGAAATTGAGAATACTTATTTAGATCCTCACTTTACTTTTGAAAATTATGTTGTTGGCAAATCGAATGAATTTGCTTTTGCAGCCGCAAAACACATAGCGGATTCGGAGGAAATTACATTTAATCCTCTTTATTTACATAGCTCTGTTGGTTTAGGCAAGACCCATTTAATGCACGCAATTGCTTCTCATATCAAGAAGACGAATGGTCATCGTCGTGTCTTATATTTATCAGCAGAAAAGTTTATGTATCAGTTTGTTCGAGCTCTCCGTAACGACGAGACTGTCTCTTTTAGAGATTTATTTCGCTCAGTAGATGTTCTCATGATTGATGATATTCAATTTATTTGTGGGAAGAAAGCAACTCAAGAAGAGTTTTTCCATACTTTTAATGCCTTAATAGATCAAGGCAAACAAATCGTTTTATCTTCAGATAGTTCTCCTTTAGAATTAAAAGGAATTGAAGATCGTTTAAAGACTCGTATGGCTCAAGGTTTAGTCGTTGATATTTATCCAACCACTTACGAAATGCGGATAGGGATATTACAAACAAAAGCAGCCTTATTAAATGTAACAGTTCCTCAAGATGTTATAGAGTTTTTAGCAGAGAAAATCACAACGAATGTTCGAGAGTTAGAAGGAGCTTTAAAACGTATTGTTGCAAGCACTCAGCTTTTAGGAATGCCTATTACATTAGATAATACAAAATCTCTTTTAAGAGACCTCCTTCATACATATGAAAAAGAACTTTCTATCTCAGATATTCAGAAAACTGTTGCAGATTATTATACGGTTAGATTAACGGATTTAAAATCGACTCGTAAAGATAGGAAGATTGCTCGTCCTCGCCAAATTGCAATGTATTTATCAAAGACATTAACAACAAAGTCTCTCCCAGAAATTGGCGCAGCTTTTGGACGAGATCATACAACAATTATTCATGCTGTTCGAACGATTGAAGAAAAGCTTTTATCAGATGCGCAGTTAGCAGAAGATGTTAAGTCCTTAAAAAGGAACTTAAACGGATAAGGAATATAAAAATGGCAAGGCTTCCTTTTAATACCCCTTTTATGCTTGGTTTTGAAAATCTCGAACGAATGATGGAACAAGTTTCAAAAGCAAGTTCTGAAAGTGGGTTTCCTCCATACAATATAGAGCAAATAAATCCAGAAACTTTACGTATCACCTTAGCCGTTGCAGGCTATGACGAAAGTGATTTAGATGTTTCTGTTGAAGATACTCAGCTTGTCATCCGAGGCCATCAAAATCCGGATCTTGATGAGCATCAGTATATTTATCGAGGGATCGCGGCTCGTAATTTTCAACGTTCTTTTGTTTTGGCTCAAGGAATGAAAGTAAAATCAGCCTCTATGGATAAAGGACTCCTTCACATAGATCTAGAAAAACCTAATCCCCAACAAGTCGTGAAAAAGATTAAAATTAAATCTTGTTCACCAGAGAAAACTCTGCTACAAAAAAAGGATGACCATGATTAGTATAACAAAGAAAAATTTAATCGAATGTGATTTATCTGTTGATAATGAGTTAGATCAATGGGGAATTGATGATGTCGCTTATTTAAAAAAGGACATTGTTAACAATGAAGAAGTTTGGTCTATTTATGCAGCAGAAGGAACTCGTATGGGATATGCTGCTGATAGACAAGTTGCACTTGCATTAATTTCTCAAAACGATTTAACCCCAATGAGTGTCCATTAAAATCCAGAGAGCTTATTTAAAAGTTTTTTATTCATAAAATCAAATAAATAGAGCATAAAATTCTAAAAGAACAGGAAACAAAGTAGTGGTACATTTTCATCCCCTTCAAAAAGAACACACCCGACACGATCATTCTTTACAGGGTCCTTCTCTTTACAAAGAACAACCCAAGTCTCACCGCCGTCCTCGATTTAACCGAGAATTTTTAGAGACACTTATTTTCTTAGCTATCATTGCAGCTTGGATTGGATACGTTTATATAATAAAAGATGATCTAACAGTTCCATATATGCTGGGGAGTCTTTTCGGATAAATTTTGTAAGTAAAAAAGGAGCTTTAAAAGCTCCTTTTCTTATCTTTTTCCACGATAGCGCGTTGCTAAGTTAACTCTCATTGCATGAAGCCCCGGTTGATGAGATGCTACCTTACGATCATAATGTGTACGTTTAAGTTGCATCTGCATCATCAAATAGGCTACATTTGGAATCCGTGGTATTTTTAATTGATGGCATTAGATTTCCCGTTAAAAGACCTAATATTTGATAAAAATAAATATTATTCATTTTCAACCTTATCTAATTGAACTTGGATAGTCCCATCGCCTAATTCATCGGTCATATCAACATGCTCTAAGACATTTGAAGGCATCATAATTTTCGCTAATACCTGTTCCATGATATAATTTTCATGTAACAATAATGATTCACGGACTAAATCTGATGATGCAATATAGGTAACTTGTATACGGTCTGAAACATCATAGCCCTTATCCTTACGAGCAGTTTGGACCAACCGAACAAAATCACGTGCAATTCCTTCTTTTTCTAATTCCGGATAAACACGTGTATCTAATTGAACAACTGCTGTATTATCAGGCAATGCCATACCATCAATTCCATCTTTCAAAACAAGTCTTAATTCAAACTCATCTGCATTCAAGACTTGTCCCCCGATGAAGAGTGTACCATCTTCACGAATAGACCAATTGTTTGTTTTAGACGCAGCCATAATATCTTTCATATAAGGGCCTAATCTTTTCCCAATTAATGGTGTTTTTAAATACAAGAAATGACTTGCTAAAACATCTATATCTTTAACAAGGCCTACCTCTTTTACATTGATTTCATCTTTGATGATATCTGTAAATGGTAATAATTCATCAACTTGTTCACCAGCGACTGTCATTGATGCTAAAGGTAAACGATTTCTCAGTTTCTTCTCTTCACGAACAGCCTTCGCCGTGGAACAGACGGCTCGAACTAAATCCATGTGACGGACTAAATCTTTGTCTTGTATTAAATCTTGTGCATTTACCCAATCTGTTAAATGCACTGATTCTTTACCTGTTAAGGATTTATAGACGTACTCTGTCATAAAAGGCATTAATGGCGCTAAAATCTGGCTTAATGTTACAAGAACTGTATAAAGCGTATTAAAGGCTTCTTGATCTGTACCATCCCAGAACCGAGCACGACTACGACGAATATACCAATTGTTTAATATTTCTAAGAAATCCGCACTTTCTTGACATGCCGTCATCATGTCATACGAATCCATAGAGCGAGTCATAACCTCTACTAAATTCTTTAACTTAGATAAAATGTATTTATCTAAAATATCCGAAGATGTATTTGTCATATGTGCTTGAATACCTTCTGCATTCGCATACAAACAGAAGAAATAAAACGCATTCCACAAAGGTATCAGAGCTTTACGAGCGGCTTTTGAAATTTCTTTACCATCTTTATCGACTGCAACATTTCCACCTCTTAACACTGGAGAAGAAACTAAAAACCAACGAAGAGCATCAGAACCCATTGTATCTAATACACCATTTGGATCTGGATAATTCTTAAGCTTTTTAGAAAGCTTTTGTCCATTATCTGCCATTAAAAGGCCTGTACAAACACAATTTTTAAAGGCTGGTTTATGATGTAAAGCCGTAGAAAGAACCGTTAATGTATAGAACCATCCTCTTGTTTGATCCATGGCTTCTACAATAAAATCGGCAGGAAAATGATTTTCAAACCATTCTTTATTTTCAAATGGATAATGGACTTGTCCATAAGGCATAGAACCAGATTCAAACCAACAGTCGAAAACATCTCCAACTCGACGCATCATAGACTGACCGGTTGGATCGTCTGGATTTGGATAGACAACATCATCAATAAAAGGTTTGTGTAAATCTTTAACTTCAATTCCTGTTTTTTCTTTGATTTCTGCGATAGAACCAAAAACATCGACACGAGGATATTTGGGGTTATCTGATTTCCAAACTGGAATAGGAGTTCCCCAGAACCGATTCCGAGAGATAGACCAATCTCTTGCACCCTCTAGCCATTTACCAAAGCGACCATCTTTAACATGTTCCGGAATCCAAGTAATTTGTTGATTTAACCGAACCATTTCATCATTAAAATCTGATACTTTTACAAACCAACTGGACATCGCCTTATAAATCAACGGCGTATCTGTTCGCCAACAATAAGGATAACTATGCGTATACTGTTCTTTTTTAACCAACTTACGATTTTCTTTTAACCAGCTCAGAACAAGTTCATTTGTTTCAAACACTTGTTTGCCTGCATAGTCTGGAACTTCTGAAGTAAATTTACCCGCCTCGTCAACAGGACAAACAATCGGAAACTCTGGATCATAAGCACGACAAGCTTCAAAGTCATCCTGACCAAAGCCTGGAGCTATATGAACGATACCGGTTCCGTCTTCAGTCGATACAAAGCTTCCTGAAAGAACTTTAAAAGCACCTTTTGCTTTTAATCCTTTAAAATACGGGAACATCGGTTCATAAGATAACCCAACCAAATCTTTGCCTTTAATGACACCAACTTCTGTTGCTTGGGCTAATTGCTGTTTATATTTGTCTTTGAGAGCAGAAGCTAAAATATATTGTTCTGTTCCTTCTTGCATAACTGAATAATCAATATCTTCCCCCACAGCAATCATTAAGTTGGAAGGCAAAGTCCATGGCGTTGTTGTCCACACCAACAAATGACGACCATCCTCTAGCTTAAATAAAACCGTGATGGCCGTATCTGTTTTATCTTTATATCCTTGATTAACTTCAAAGTTTGATAAAGGTGTTTCCGCTGCCCAAGAATAAGGTAAAACACGGAAGTCTTCATAAATAAGCCCTTTATCATACAATTCTTTAAAATTATGAATGACAGATTCCATAAAAGGTAAATCCATCGTTTTATAATCATGGTCAAAATCTACCCAACGCCCGATACGACGAAACATATCCGTCCATATATTGGAATATTTTAAAACATCTTGACGACAAAAGGCATTAAACTTTTCTACGCCAAACTCTTCTATTTGCTTACGACCAGAAACACCTAATTGCTTTTCAGCAGACATTTCTGCCGGGAGGCCGTGACAATCCCATCCCAAACGACGCTCTACTTTCTTACCACGCATCGTTTGATAACGGGCAACAACATCTTTAACATAAGAAACCATGATATGTCCGTAGTGAGGCGTCCCATTTGCAAAGGGAGGGCCATCATAAAAGACAAACTCATCAGCCCCTTCTCTATTTTTTACTGACTTTTTAAAAGTATCATTCTCGTTCCAAAACTTTAAAACTTCTAATTCTTGATTTGGAAAGTTAACTTGAGCATTTAATTCTGGATAATATTTTTGTTTATCGGACATTTTTCCCTCTAAATCGTGGCGTTAATTTTATTTTTTGAAAGTGCTGTGAAAATAAGAATAAATCGTGGCGTTAGCCACTAATTCGACGAATTATAATAATATTATTCATTACTTTTATCATAATAGTTATGGTTATATCTAAATTTTCACAAAAAATCAAGACATAAAATCACTCCGACAAGGGGTAAACACGCTCTAAAAATGAAACAACATCTTGAGCTACCTGACGAGGAGCTTGATTGACATCTGGTACAAAATATTGCTGTGTAGAAGGAACATATAAACTAATAACTGAAATATATTTAAGAAAGGCTTTTTGTTGTTCTTCTTTATCAAAAACAAGAGACGTAGGAATTTGAACAACATTTACAATTCCCGTGCTTTCCCAAGGGTAAACTTTCGTACGAACTTCTCGGATAATCGCCTCTCCATTTGGGCAACGAATAGCTTCTTTTGAAGGAAGAATAAGAATAATTGGAGAGTTTTTAAATGTTTCTACTTGAGGAATGCTCATCAACGCTGCCGCTTCTTTCTGAGATAAGGCATAAAGACCGGCTTGAGAAAAATCAGGTGTTTTAAAAGTCAGATAAGCCATCCATAAAATAAACACAACAAACAGAAATCCAGCAGCCTTTATGTATGGCCTGTATAATTTAAAAAGTAATACCATATCAATCATTTTTTCCCTCCAATAAAGCGGCCTCAACAAGTTGTTGCGTATAAGCTTGAGAAGGATTTTCAAAAATTGTTTGTATCTGGCCTTTCTCAACAATACGTCCATCTTTTAAAACCAACACTTCATTTGCAATTTGTTGAATAACTTGCATGTCGTGTGTAATAAAAAGATAAGTTAGTTTATCTGTTTCTTGAAGATGTTTCAAGAGAGCTAAAAGTCTATCTCTTGTTTCAACATCAACAGCGCTTGTGGCTTCGTCTAAAATAAGTATCTTGGGTTTCAAAACAAGAGCCCGCGCAAAGGCAACCCTTTGCCGTTGTCCCCCAGATAATTCATGAGGATACCTATTTAATATTGATTTATTTAAATCCACTTTTTGCAAAGCTTCTAGCACACGCCTCTGGCGAGCAAACGATTTTAGATCGGGGAAATGAAGTCTCAGACCTTCTTCTATAATTTCTCGAATAGAAAATCGAGGATTTAAAGAAGAAAAAGGATCTTGGAAAATAAATCCCATATCGGGTCGAACGGCACGAAGAGCTTGCCCTTTTAGCTCTGACCAATTTTGCCCATTAACATTTATTTGTCCTGAACTAGGTAAAAGGCGTAATAGAGCTTGAGCCAACGTTGTTTTCCCAGAACCACTTTCTCCCACGATGCCAAGAGTTTCTCCCTCTTTTACATCAAAAGAGATATCAGCTAATGCTTGAAATTTTCCATAATAAACTGATACATTTTTAACAGATAAAATAAAGGGTGCCTTTTCAAGCGGTTGACGGTAAGATACAATCTGTTGAATAGGAATAGAATAGGGAACAATTTTTCCTTCTTTAAGGGCATACCTCCGATCTGCCATATATGAAACAACGCGTTGATCATGTGAAATAAATAGAATAGATAAATTGAGCTCTTTTTGAAGATGTTTTAATAAATCTAAAATTTGTTTTTGAATTCGAACATCTAAGGCTGTCGTAGGCTCATCTGCAATTAACAAATCAGGCTTACCTGCTAAAGCCATCGCAATCATAACTCTTTGCCTTTCGCCTCCAGATAACTCATGAGGGAATGCCTTCATTTTTATCTCAGGATTTTTTAATCCGACTTGTTTTAATAAGTGAAGGACCTCATTTATAGGAGCTTTTCCAAAATGAAGTTTCATAACTTCTTGTATCTGTTTCCCCACACGATGAAGAGGATTAAGAGACGTCATTGGTTCTTGGAAAATCATAGCTATTTTTCGCCCTCGGACTTGTCTCATTTGTTCTTCTGTATATGGCATTAAATCATCATCATTTAATTTAATTGAACCAGATAAATGTGCATTTTGAACTAATTTCAAAATAGACAATGCCGTCACAGATTTACCTGATCCACTTGAACCAATCAGGGCAACACATTCACCTTTATTGATATGAAAGGAAATATCATCAACAACTGTTGTCTTTCCAAAAGAAATAGATAAATGAGAAACTTCCAGTAAGCTCATTTTACCTCCTTCCTTGGATCATAAGCATCACGTATTCCCTCTCCAATAAAAATAAGACAGGACAATAAAACAGATAAAACTAAAAATGCTGTCAATCCTATCCATGGAGCTTGCAAGTTATCTTTTCCCTGTCGAACTAACTCTCCAAGTGAGGGTTCTCCGGGAGGAAGTCCAAAGCCCAAAAAATCCAAAGCGGTTAAAGCAACAATAGCTCCCGACAAAATAAAGGGAATATAAGTTAATGCAGAAACACAAGCATTAGGTAAAATATGGCGACACATAATGCGAAAATCCGACAAACCAATAACTTTGGCTGCTTTCACATAGTCCATATTTCTGCCTCTTAGAAACTCGGCACGAACAACACTCACCAAAGCAGGCCAACTAAAAAGCATTAAGACAATTAATAACGTCAGAAAACTCGGCTTAAATAAACTAAAAACGATTATTAATATAAACAACTGAGGTAAAGAACCCCAAATTTCAATAATACGCTGTAATATTAAGTCTGTTTTCCCACCAAAATAACCTTGTATAGCTCCCATCAAAATACCGATGGTAGATGAAACAAAAGTTAAAATTAATCCAAATAAAATAGAAGCTCTCAAACCATAAATAAGTCTAGCTAAAATATCGCGCGCTTGATCGTCTGTACCCAACCAATTTTCACGACTTGGAGGCGCTGGCGACGCAACCTTTAAATCATAATTTATTGTGTCATAAGAAAAAGGAATAATAGGCATAATCATCCAACCATTTTCTTCAATCTGCTGCTTTGTAAAAGAATCTTTATAGTCTGCTTCAGTTGGAAGGACGCCGCCAAAATCTGCATCTGTATACATTGAAAACAAAGGAAAATAAGTTTGATTCTTATACCGAACAATTAACGGCTTATCATTCGCGATTAACTCCGCAAATAAAGATATAAAGAAAACGATTCCAAAAAGAAATAATGCTATAAGAGCACGCTTATTTTCTTTAAATAATTTTATTCGACGTTGATTAAGCGGGCTCATGATTTTCTCCCCTCAAAGTTAATCCGAGGATCAATGAGATGATAAGTTAAGTCACTTATTAGATTTAAGATTAAACCTAACAAAGTAAACATATAAAGCGTTCCAAAAATAACTGGATAATCTCGATTCATAACTGATTCAAAACCAAGTAGCCCCAAGCCATCTAAAGAAAATATAACTTCAATAAGAACAGACCCTGTAAAAAGTAAAGAAATGAGTGTCGCAGGAAACCCTGCAACAACGATTAACATAGCATTTCGAAAAACATGGCCGTATAGAACTTGATGTTCTGATAGTCCTTTTGCTCGGGCTGTTAAAACATAATTTTTCTTTATCTCATCTAAGAAAGAATTCTTTGTTAACATTGTTAGCCCAGCAAATCCTCCGACAACCATGGCTGTTACAGGTAAAACTAAATGCCAAAAATAATCTATAATCTTCATTGGAGTTGAAAGACTATTCCAATTATCCGAAACTAATCCTTTTAAAGGGAACCAATCTAAATATCTTCCTCCTGCAAAAACAATGATAAGGAAAATAGCGAACAAAAAAGAAGGCATCGCATAGCCAATAATAATGCCCCAACTAGATATTAAATCAAATTTTGAACCATCCTTAACTGCTTTTTTAATGCCCAATGGAATAGAAACAAGGTATATCAGCAAAGTACTCCATAAGCCCAGAGAAATAGAAACTGGCATTTTTTCTAAGATTAAATCAACCACTTTTTTATCTTGATAAAAGCTTTTTCCAAAATCAAAAACAAGATAATTTCTCATCATTATCCAAAAACGTGTATAAATAGGTTTGTCAAAACCGAATTGTTTTTCTAATTCCTTTATAAGGTCTTCTCTCACACCTTGAGAACCTTGATATTTCGAAGATGAAGAACCTCTTTCCATCGAAGCAGCAGCGCCTCCAGTCATTCGAGCGGTTGCAGAAATATTTTGCCCTTCCATTTTCATCATCATCTGCTCAACAGGCCCCCCTGGAGCTAACTGAATGAATACAAAATTAATGAGCATAATACCAAAAAGTGTAATCGGAATTAAAGCTAACCGTTTCAAAATATATTTTGTCATAATGCCCACCATGATGATAAAGACATGCCTTTCAAGGGGACTGTATCTGGCATACCAAATTTATTCCAATAAATAATATGTGTTTCAGGACTATACCAATGTGGAACAACATACCACCCATTTAAAAGAACTCTATCTAAAGCCCGTGTTGCATCTACAAGCTCTTCTCGAGAGCGAGCTTGAATAACCTCTTCAATTAAATAATCCACAGCAGGATCTTTAATCCCCGCAAAATTATAACTCCCTGGTTGATCAGCTGCGGAAGACCCCCAAAAATATCTTTGTTCGTTTCCTGGGCTTAACGACTGTCCCCATACAAAAACGAACATATCATAATCAAAAGTATCTAATCTATGTTTATATTGCATCACATCCATTACACGAACTGATGCATTAATCCCTAGCTTCTTTAAGTTTCTCATATAAGGAAGAACTATTCTTTCCCAAGCTGCGGCACCTGAGGTATCTAATAAAATTTCGAACTCAAAAGGTTCTTGTTTTTCATTCTTGAGTATTCCCTCTTGTACTGTCCACCCTGCCTCAGATAACAATTCAAGTGCTTTCATTAAGGCTGGTCGAAGTTTATCTCCCGAAATATCAGGGAAATCTATTTCTTTTCGAAAAACATCAGAATCGAGCAAAGCCTCATATTTCTTTAATAGCTTTAATTCTCCTTCTTTGGGTAACCCCTTGGCCGCTAGTTCAGAATTATCGAAATAACTCGTTGTTCTTTTATAGGCCCCATAAAACAAATTTTCATTCGACCATTTAAAATCAAACGCAGTAGCTAAAGCTTGGCGAACTTTCTTATTCGCAAAAATAGGTCTCCGCGTGTTAAAAACAAATCCTTGCATACCACTTGGCAAACCATGCTTAAAGTCTTTTTTAATAACTTTCCCATTTTTTAGTGCCGGCATATCTTCATAGGCTGTAGCCCATTTTTTTGCCTCATTCTCTACCCGAATATCAAATGCACCTGCTTTAAATGCTTCTACTGCAACTGTTGTATCTCGATAAACATCAAATCGAATCTCATCAAAATTATATTGCCCTTTATTCACAGGCAAATCTTTTCCCCAATAATTAGGATTACGCTTGTAAACAATATAACGATTAGGTTCAAAATCTTCTATTTGATATGGCCCAGAACCGATGGGCGGAACAAGTGTCGTCGCTGTAAAATCCTTACCTTCCCAATCTTTCTTAGACAAAACCGGCATTTCACCTAATATCAATGGTAATTCACGATTGTCACCCGGTTTAAAAGTAAATAAAACACGTCGCGGACTTGTTGCTTCAACTTTTTCAACATCTCCGAAGTAATATCGATACTGAGGAACTCCTTTTTCCTTTAAAATATTAAAAGAAAATACAACGTCTTCTGCAAGAACAGAGCTTCCATCATGAAATTTAGCGTCAGGGTGAAGATTAAAAGCAACCCAACTTCTATCATCAGGCATCTCTATTGATTGTGCTAATAACCCATATTGAGAAAACGGTTCATCTAAACTTTCAACCATTAATGTATCAAACAAATAACCTGTCCCAGGCGCCGCAGTTCCCTTAATAGAAAAAGGATTAAACGTATCAAATCCACCAAATGTAGATTGTTTTAAAACACCCCCTTTAGGCGCATCAGGATTCACATAATCAAAGTGTGTAAAATTTGGTTCATATTTAACATTTCCGTGCATAGCTACACCATGAGTTGGAATGCTAGCACTTGCCGTTTGAATAAAGAACAATAATCCTAAAACGGCTCCTTTCATAGTTTATCCTTTAAAGTGTAAATCCACATCATCAGGTAATTCTAAATCTTTGTATTTAGAAATAGGTTCATCTTTAGATATTGTCATAACTGTCTTTTCTTCAAATGGTAATGGATACGTTAAAGTATCTTTTTCTTCTAACTCCGACTGTAATTGTTGTCCGATTAAAGAGTGTATTGTCTCTTCATGTGAGGCAAATTCTTTCTTAAAAGAAGCAACCCAATCTTTGAAAATCAATTGATTCTTCTTTAATTCCATAGCGGTATAAATAAAAGCTAAAGCTGTTGCAACGAGCATGATCGGCAAAAATAAAGCGATAAGGAAAATAACTACATTCAGAATTTCCCCTTTAAAAATCTGGCTCAAACCACCCATCTGCCAAATATATTGCATTAAAATAATAAACCATATAACCGCTGTACAAACAGAAAAACTCAAAAAAGCAATAAACCCTATCATATCTATCTCCTTAATGTAGATAAGAAGTAATATAAAACAGAATACCGAATATTGCTAATAAAATGAGCAAAAATTGAACCATCTTCTTATCCTTTTTTTCACAAATGTTTCACGCAAAAGCACTGGACTTTTTTCATAATAACGTGTATTTTATGGAAAAACCATTAAAATATGAAGGACAAATGATGAAAGCACTAGATTTTGAAAAAAATATCGTTGAAGTTGAAGAAAAAATTGACGCTTTACGCCATTTAACGGATTCTTCTGAGCTGAACATTGCTGACGAAGTAAAAAGACTTGAAGACAAACTTCAAAAGCAAATGGAAAATACATATAAAAAATTAACCCCATGGCAAAAGGCTCAAGTTGCTCGACATGAATCTCGTCCTCAAACAAGCGACTATATTGCAGGTCTTATCCAAGATTTTGTTCCTTTAGCTGGCGATCGTAATTTTGCTGATGATAAAGCTATTATCGGAGGAATTGGTCGTTTTAACGGCCGAACAGTTATGGTCATTGGACATGAACGCGGAAAAGACACGCAAACACGTTTAGAACACAATTTCGGCATGGCAAAACCTGAAGGGTATCGTAAAGCTATTCGATTAATGAAATTAGCAGATCATTTTAAGATTCCTGTTTTAACTTTTGTAGATACGGCTGGCGCTTTTCCTGGAATGGAAGGTGAGGAACGCGGACAGGCAGAAGCGATTGCAAGTGCAATGGAGGCAAGTTTTGGATTAACTGTCCCAGTCATTGCAACTGTTATCGGTGAAGGGGGCTCAGGTGGTGCTATTGCTATCGCGACAGGAAATACTGTCTTAATGTTGGAAAACTCTATTTATTCCGTTATTTCGCCAGAAGGGTGTGCTTCTATTTTATGGAAAGATGCCAAAAAAGCATCAACAGCAGCGGAAACGCTCCATTTAACAGCCGAAGATTTATTTAAATTAAAAGTCATTGATGAAATTATTGAAGAACCTTTAGGAGGTGCTCATCGCCATCCAAACGAGACAATAGAAACAGTTGGAAAAGTTATTGACCGTTATTTGGCTACTTTTGATAATATGCCTCCTGAGATTATCAAAAAACAACGGCAAGATAAATTCTTAGCAATGACACGTCTTGACTAATTCTGTTGAAGTAATTTTTGATAAATCTCTTGGACAATTTCCTCTGGGGCAGAAGCAGATGCGGTTATCCCTATTGTTCCAGATAAGTTAAGATTATCTATATCCTGAGAGGTTTCAATCAGATATGCAGTACAGCCTGCTTGTTGAGCAACTAAAACAAGTTCTTTAGAATTACTAGAGTGTGTGTCGCCAACAACTAATATAGTTGAGCAACGTTTAGCCGCTTCTTGGACAGCTTGTTGACGTTCTGTTGTCGCCTGACACATGGTGTGTTTTGGAGGAACAATTAAGTTCGAATATTTTTCTTTTAATTTATTCAAAATAATTTGAACCTTAGCCAAAGACAATGTCGTTTGCATCACACATCCTATTTGATTAAAATCAGGTAAGGCATCTACTTCCTCTGGCGAAGATACAACAATACTTTGTTTTACTTGTCCTTGTATCCCAACAACTTCAGCATGTCCTTTTTTCCCAATGATAAGAACCATTGCCCCTTGAGACTCCAATCTTTTAGCTGCCGTGTGTACTTTTTTAACAAATGGGCAAGTTGCATCAATAATAGAACAGTGTTTTTTTTCTAACTCATCATAAATATTTTTACCTGCGCCATGTGCAGAAATAACAACTTGACTTTGAGGGGGAATTTCATCAAGCGTCTCAACAAACTGAATCCCTTGCTTTCTGTACTTAGAAACAACTTGTTTATTATGCACGATTTCATGAAAAACAAATAAAGGTCGAATCGTTAATTGATCTAAAATATTTAACGCATGACAAACCCCAAAACAAAATCCTCTGGGTTGAATAAGCTCTATTTTTAAATTATTTTTCTCTATCATAAATTACAGGATAATGAAATCATTACAATTCGCAATAAAAAAGTTGGAAATGTAAAGAAAAGTGGCTATAGTGTAAAAAAAGAAAGGAAGAAAAGTGGCTGATTTAAAAATGATGGCAAACGCCGTTCGAATGTTGGCTGTTGAAGCAGTTCAAAAAGCGAACTCTGGACACCCGGGAGCCCCTTTAGGAATGGCGGATATAGCAACTGTTTTATGGTCTTCATTCTTAAAATTTGATGCAACCTGTCCTGATTGGCCGGATAGAGACAGATTTGTTCTTTCCGCTGGGCATGCTTCAGCGATGTTATACAGTTTGCTTTATCTATCTGGTTTTAAAGAAGCTACTCTTGATGAATTAAAGAACTTTCGTCAACTCAACTCAAAAATGGCAGGTCATCCTGAATATGGTCTTTTACCTGGCATTGAAGCAACGACAGGTCCTCTTGGGCAAGGTATTGCGATGGGTGTTGGAATGGCTCTTGCAGAAAAAATCCTCAATGCGCGATTTGGAGCAGACTTAGTCAATCACTACACATATGTTCTAGCTGGTGATGGGTGCTTAATGGAAGGTCTTTCTGAAGAGGCTATTTCTTTAGCCGGTCACTTAAAATTAAATAAACTCATCCTTTTCTGGGATAATAATAACACAACAATAGATGGTAAAGTAACACTTGCCTCTTCCACCAATCAGCACATGCGTTTTGAGGCTAATGGATGGACTGTCATATCTGTAGATGGGCATAATATAGAAGAGCTTCAAAAAGCAATAGAACAAGCTAAACAACAAGAGACTCCGACACTCATTGATTGTAAGACAACAATTGGTTATGGTGCTCCAACTAAAGCAGGTACTTCTGCAGCACATGGCTCGCCCTTAGGCGTTGATGAAATAAATGGTTTAAAGCAAAGGTTAAATTGGAACTATAATGATTTTGAAGTTCCTCCAGAAGTTCTAAATTTATGGAGAGAAGTTGGAATAAAAGGAAACCCAAAGCGGCTCCAATGGGAAAAACGCTTACAAAATTCTTCCCAAAAAGAAGAATTCTTGCGCTGTGTCATTCATCAACAACTCCCAGATAAATTAGAAAGTCTGTATCAAGAATTTAAAGAAAAAATTGTACAGGAAAGACCAACCATTGCAACGAGAAAAGCATCTCAAAATGCCCTTAAAGAGCTTGTTCCTTTAATCCCAGAACTTATCGGAGGCTCTGCAGATTTAAGCGCTTCTAATTTAACAAAAGTTTCTGCTCATCAGGATATTTCTTCTATTTCCTATGCCGGCAACTATATTAATTATGGTATTAGAGAACATGCTATGGGAGCAATTATGAATGGATTAGCTCTTCATAAAGGAATAATCCCATATGGAGGAACTTTCCTTGTCTTTTCTGATTATTTAAAACCAGCCCTGCGTTTATCCGCGTTAATGAAACAACGTGTTATTTATGTCTTTACGCATGATTCTATTGGCGTTGGTGAAGACGGTCCTACACATCAACCGATTGAGCAACTTGCTATGTTGCGTTCTATTCCGAATACTTGGGTATTACGTCCTTGTGATGCTTTAGAGACAGCGGAAAGTTGGGAAATTGCTTTAAATCATACAACCGGCCCTTCTGCGCTTATTTTAACAAGACAAAATTTACCTTTTTTAAGAACAAGTGCAACTTCGAATCAAACAGCTAAAGGAGCTTATATCCTATCAGATACAGAGAAGGCTCGAGATATAACACTCATTGCTACGGGCTCAGAAGTACAATTAGCTATTGAAGCTCAGCAACAATTAAAAGAAATGCATATTCATGCGACTGTTATTTCTATGCCATGTCAAGAATTGTTTAATTCACAACCAATCTCTTATCAACAGCATATTCTTGGCTCAGCCCCACGCATTGCAATAGAAGCTCTTTCCGATTTCGGTTGGTATCGATATGCAGATACTGTTATTTCAATGAAAGGATTTGGAAAATCTGCTCCTGGAGAACAATTATTTAATGACTTTAATATAACTACGCATCATATTGTTGAAACTGTTCTTTCTATCCTAAAGGAGAAAAAAAATGAATCTTTATAAACATCTTGCCTTATGGGAAGAAGCGAAAATTATTACAGCTAAACAAAGTGCTGCCATTTGGGATTTCGAGCACGCTAATAAATCTTCTCATATTAAACGAGCGTTTATGCTTCTAGGAATTTTTTGCATCGGATTAGGGATTGTCGGTATTATTTCGGCTCATTGGAATAACATTGCAGATATCGTGAAATTAATCGGATGTTTTTCTTTATTAGCTATCACATTAAGTGCTGCATATAGTGCAGATACGCGACAAAAAGAAACTCTATTCGAAATGATGCTTTTTGCTAGTTTTATGATGATTGGAGCAACAATTGGTCTTGTTTCTCAAATATACCATCTTCCGGCAGATATAGATAAAGGTTTATTGACATGGGCGTTTGTTTCTCTTCCAATTGTTATATTAAGTGGAAAACTCTTCCTTCCTCTTCTATGGATACCCATCCTTTTAGGAGGGTGGCCTTTATGGCAAATGCTAGAACCATTCTTTGACTGGTGGAATCATATGCCTTATTGTGGAACAATCATCGCTGGAACTTTCTTAGCTATTTTAGCTTTTATGGCTCGGTATGTTCAAAAAATATATCCGGAATTTGCACTTTCTAAAGCCATCTTTATTTGGAGTCTTTTTGGTTTATATCTCACATTTATTACAGGTGATTTATTGATTAGAGAAATGAGATTTGCTTATACAGGAATAGCACTTGTTAAAAGCCTTCTTCTCATGCTTCCTTTTATTGGCATCATGTCTTATATAAGCTATATTTCAGATCACTTAAAAGCGTTCTATGCCAATATCATATTCGGAGGCTTTTATATTTTCTCATTATATTTTATGACCTTTTATTCTCTCGCGACAACCGGTTGTGGACTTGTTTTATCCGGTCTTCTTATCATTAGCTTTGTCCTTATATTCCAAAAAATTCATAAAAGTATTCGAATGATACAAAAAGGAGGAAAATAATGAAACGTTATCTTTATCCCCTCTTTTTAGCACTGCCTTTTTTCCTATTACTCTCATGGGCAATCGGTCTGCATTATCAAAAGATGACGATGCCGGAAATTGAGCTCCCTATAAAAGGGTATGACCCGAGAGATTTACTTGCCGGTCATTATATTCAATATGAGATTGACTGGAATAATGCAAATTGTATGCAGTTCGAAAATGAAGTTTGTCCGAAGGAAGTTTTTTCTCATACAGGTTATAATGTGCCTAGATTTTATATTCCTGAAAAAGATGCAAAAAGACTCGATACTCTTTTCAGACGTGGGATGTATAAGAATAAGAAAGTCACTTTCAGTATTATATATGCCTACACACCCGGTGTACAACCGATAGCCAAACGCCTGCTCATTAATGGAAAAGATTGGCAGGAATTCATTAATAACAACAAAGGAGAATAATTATGTCAATGGTCAGTTTAAGACAATTGTTGGATCACGCAGCCGAACATGGATATGGTATTCCAGCATTTAATGTCAACAATATGGAACAAGTTTTAGCTATTTTAGCTGCAGCAAAAAAAATGGATGCTCCGGTCATTATTCAAGCCTCCAAAGGAGCAAGAAGTTATGCAAATGACGCAATGTTAAAACATTTGATGTTAGGTGCTGTTGAAATGTATCCAGAAATGCCAATTTGTTTACATCAAGATCACGGTTCCTCTGTCGAGATTTGTTATTCAGCTATGACGAATGGCTTTACTTCAGTGATGATGGACGGTTCTTTAGAGGCTGATGGAAAAACACCTGCAAGTCATGCCTATAATGCAGATGTGACACGCAAGGTGTCTACTGTTGCACATGCTGTTGGTGTTTCTGTAGAAGGTGAAATTGGTGTGATTGGCTCTTTAGAAACCGGAAAAGGCGATAAAGAAGATGGACATGGGTTTGAAGGAACTTTAGATAAATCTAAACTTCTCACAGATCCAGATGATGCTGTTCAATTCGTAAAAGAGACGCATGTTGATGCTTTAGCTGTTGCGATTGGGACAAGCCATGGTGCCTATAAATTTACACGTAAACCAGATGGAGCTATCTTATCTATCGACACGATTAAGAAAATTCATGCAAAACTCCCGAACACGCATCTTGTTATGCATGGTTCTTCTTCGGTTCCTCAAGATTTACAAGACATCATTAACGCTTATGGTGGTAAAATGCCTCAGACTTATGGCGTTCCTGTTGAAGAAATCCAAGAAGGCATTAAACACGGCGTTCGTAAAATTAATGTGGATACAGATTTACGTATGGCAATGACTGGAGCTATTCGCAAAGTCTTTACAGAAAAACCAGAAGAATTTGATCCACGTAAATATTTAAAACCAGCTATGGAAGCGATGCAAAAAGTTTGTGAAGCTCGTTATGAAGCTTTTGGAGCTGCCGGCTGGGCTTCAACGATTAAGCCAATCTCTTTAGCCGATATGGCAAAACGTTACAAAGCTGGTGAATTAGATCCAGAAATTCGTTAAGTTAAACAGAAAAGGGAGCTTAATAGCTCCCTTTATTATTATCCCATTGCATTTAATCTCTTAATTCTCTCTTTAATTGGGGGATGCGTAGATGATAGATCAGATAAGGCCGCAACCTCACTTTTTCTTTCTGTCGGATCTGCAATGCATGCTGTCGCCATCGTTGGCTGTCTATCCAAAACTTCCACTCGCGCATCTGTTTGAATTTTTTCTAAAGCACTTGCTAAAGCCTTCGGATTTCGAATGATGAGGGCTCCTGTTGCATCAGCAGCATATTCTCTTGTTCTTGAGATAGCCATATGAATTAATGGAGCAAAGATAAAGTTAAAGATAAATAAGGCTATAATAATAAAAAAGATTAAAAGCTGAAAAGCATTCTTTTCATCTTTAGAAGATCTTTGATACATATTCAGTCGGAGAAAATCTGCAATAAAAGCGAATACACCCAATCCGGTAATAATAAGCATATTTAAACGAATATCTCTATTTCCGACATGAGCCATCTCATGGGCGATAACGCCTTCTAACTCTTGAGGTTCTAATTTATTCACTATCCCTTTTGTCAAAGCAATAGAAGCTGTTTTAGGACTATATCCTGTTGCAAACGCATTCAAAGAATCATCTTCTATTAAATAGATTTTAGGTAAAGGTAATCCTGCAGCAATTGCAACATTTTCTACTGCTCGATAAACTTGAGGGTTATCCTTCTTCTGTAAGGGAACAGCCTGAGCAAAACCCAGCATCATTTTATCCCCAAAAGCCAAAGAAACAATAACCCAAACACTCGAGACAAGGAGAATAGGAACTACAGAATATAATAAATATCCTAAAGCAGAATAAAACTGAGCATTTTCCGGCGTAATCCCTTCTTCTAAGGCAGGGAACCAACTTAAAAGCAAGTAAATGCCCTGCAATAGGAAATCTTTATCATTGACTAATAAAACTGCACACAAGCAAGCTATGCCAACTAAGATGGTCAGAACAATAGGAAATAAACACGCGAGTAGAAACGTCTTGATATTATTCTGTCGTATGTGATCATAAATTGTAATAGCCGCCATTCTCAATATCCCTTAAAAGGAAACTTTAGGAGCTTTTTGAGCTTCCTTACGTTCATTTTCATCTAATTCAAAGAAAGATTCTTTCTGGAATTTAAATAAATGAGCAACAATAGACGAAGGGAATGTTTCAATTCTTGTATTCAAAGCAAGAACCGTTGTATTATAAAAACGACGTGATGCTTGAATTTTATCTTCTGTATCAGATAGTTCTTGTTGTAATTCCAAGAAATTAGCACTTGACTTCAAATCTGGGTAAGCCTCTCCCAAAGCAAAGATACTTTTAATTGTATCTGTTAACATGTTTTCTGCTTCTGCTTTTTTATCTCCGTGTCCTTGTGTATTCATAGCAGAATTCCGAGCACTGACAACAGCATCTAAAGTTTCTTTTTCATGTTTCGCATATCCCTTAACCGTTTCAATTAAATTTGGGATTAAGTCATATCTTCTCTTTAATAAAGTATCTATATCGCTCCACCCTTCTCTAACACGTTGACGAGAAACAACTAATCTATTGTATAAATAAATGATATATGCAACGACAACGACTAAAATAATAATACTCATCTTCATAAGAACCTCCTTTGTTTAATGATAAGCTAATATGACATAAAAAACTTAACAAGTCTTTACTTTTTTATATAGATAGCATATCCTATAAAGCCTAAAAAGAAAGGAAATAAAATGCATCCATGGCATGGTGTTGAAAAAGGAACCAATCCTCCAGAAATTATCTCAGCGATTATAGAAGTTCCTAAAGGGTCTAAAACTAAATATGAATTAGATAAAAAAAGTGGCCTTCTTCGAGTTGACCGTATTTTATATAGCGCTGTTCACTATCCTGCAAACTATGGATTTATTCCTCAATCTTATTGTGACGATAACGACCCCTTAGATATTTTAGTTCTAGGGCAAGAAGTTGTTGTTCCGATGTGTATCATGCGTGCTCGTCCTATCGGCGTTATGAAAATGATTGATCAAGGGCAAGAAGATGATAAGATTATTGCCATCCACGTTGATGATCCGGAATATGCTCATTATACAGATATTAATCAATTACCAGAACACTGCTTAAAGATGCTCCGTCGTTTTTTTGAAGACTATAAGGTATTAGAAAATAAAGAAGTCAGAATTGACCGTTTTCTAGGTGCTGCCGATGCTTTTCAAACCATTACAAAAGCATTTGAATTGTATGAAGCAAAGAAAACAACATTAACAGGTTATAATGAGTGTTGCTTATGCACGAAATAAAGACTTTACAAGAAATTGAAAACGTAGATTGTTTTTTCGTTGATGTTTATGGCGTTTTATATGATGGTCGAAATTATTATCCTTGGGCCTTAAACATTTGTAAAGAACTCCTTCAACAAGGCAAGCAAATATATATTTTATCTAATGCAACAACAGTTTCTTCTCATTTTATAGAAAAGCACGCTCATTTAGGTCTTATCCAAGGCATTCATTATACAGATATCATCACATCTGGAGATGTCTTTAAGGATAAACTTGAACATGGTTATCTCAATGAACTCATTGGAAGTGAAGGCAAATGGACATTAATTGGACGTTCGAATGAACGCTTAATGTCAAGCATTCAAGATCGTTTTACCCCAAAAATGTGTCAAGCAAGCCTTGTTTATTTTGGAGCCTTGCAAGAAAATGGAAAAACTTTTGCAACGATTGATCCTTATCTTCCTCACGCTCTGGAGGCTCTAGAATATCAACTTCCTGCTATTTGTGCGAATCCAGATTATTACGCTTTTGATGGAAGCTTTAAACACGTTGTTCAAGGCTCTTTGGCAAAATGGTACGAGGAACAAGGCGGCAAAGTTTATTGGATTGGGAAACCCTATCCAGAAATTTATCAGTATGCATTAACAAAATCAAAAATATCTCCCTCACGAACAATTATGGTTGGAGATACGATTCGCACAGACATCTTAGGAGGCTATCAAACAGGTTTACGAACAGTTCTTATTACTGGGACAGGCATCATTGCAGATGCTTTGCAAACAACCCCATTAGAGCGGCTCATTGATCAACAAGGAGCTACTCCAGATTATTTAATAGATAAAATGCAATAGAGGAAAAAATGACATTTACATTACACCCTGCTTTACAAGAAAAAGCATACATTTGTGACTTAGGTCTTTGTATGGTTCTGTTTGAAGACAACAAAGATTACCCATGGATTTTCTTAGTTCCGAAGAAAGAAAATGTAAAGAGTATGCTCGATTTAACCCTAGATGAACGGATGGAACTCATGAGCGAAATGAACACCGCTGAAAAAGCAATGGCTCGTTTATTTTCTCCGGACCAAACAAATGTTGCGATGATCGGAAATATAACACCTCAATTACATGTTCATATTATCTGTCGTTACAAAACAGATCCAGCATGGCCAGGTACTGTGTGGGGACTTAAAGGTAAACCCTATAAACCAGAAGAAAAGCAAGCAATGATTCAAAAAATACGTCAAGCACTAACAGGAGAAAAATAATGCCAAAAGTTGCCGTTCTTATTCCAACACGTTTAAAATCCACAAGACTTCCGAATAAGCCTTTAGCAATTATAAATGAAAAGCCTCTTATTCAACATGTATACGAGCATGCGATAGCTGTTCATCCAGCAAAAGATGTTTACATTGCCTCAGGAGATCAAGAAATTATAGACATCGCTCAAAAATTTGGAGCTCAGTGTATCTTAACAGACGCTTCTCTTCCATCAGGAACCGATAGAATATCAGCAGCTTTAAAGGAAATAGATCCCGATGGAACGAAATACGATATTATTGTTAATTTCCAAGGGGACGGAATTAACGTTGATCCCAAATTAAATTTAGAACTTATCTCCATCATGGAAAGAACAGGAGCTGATATTGTCACGGTTGGCAAAAAAATAACAGATTTAGCAGAAATTCAAAATCCTGCTTACGTAAAAATAGCCATGGGGTTAAAAGAAGGAGAAGATACCGGTCGAGCTCTTTATTTCTCAAGAAGCCCTATTCCTTATCATCGAGATATAGATTCTGTTGATGAAGCCTACTGGCATATAGGAATCTATGTATACAATGCCCACTCATTAAAACAGTTTGTCTCTCTTCCGATTGGCGTCTTAGAAAACAGGGAAAAATTAGAACAACTTCGAGCCTTAGAAAATGGCATGACTATTTATGCCAAGATTGTAAAGTCAGTAAAGCTTGTAGAAGAGGCTCCGGCAGATATTAATACACCAGAAGAGCTAGAACAAGCACAACATTATTTTAAGATATAAGAAAAAACCCCGGTTATCCGGGGTTTAAAATTATTTTACAATTTTAATTGCATGAACATCGATTTCTGCTGGTCGATAGAAATGCGTATCGACTTCACCTTGGATTTCGACTTTGTCATTAGGAGTTACATTTAGGCCCTGCCAAACATCTTTATCGATTTCGACACGAATAGAACCTGTTTCATCTTTAAACATATAATCTTCATCACCTAACGAGCTTTCGATAAAGCCTTGCAAAATGACTTGCGTATCATCTCTCATTTCCTTAGCTTGAGCTACAGTAGCTTTTTCGACACTGGATGGTCCTGTAAAACCAGCAAAGGCAACACTAGCACAACCTAACATCAAAGCCATAGCAATAGATAAACTTAATTTTTTCATTTTAAACTCCTTTTTTATAACACAATAAATTATAAGTATGATTTTGAGAAATTCAATATTTTGCTTAACAGAAAAATATATTTCATAAAAGTTTCATAAAAAAAGCCTCCAAAGGAGGAGGCTTTTTTCTAATAAGTTTAAATTAACGTTTAGAGAATTGATAAGAGCGACGAGCTTTAGCCTTACCATATTTCTTACGTTCGACAGCTCTGCTATCCCGAGTTAAGAAGCCGCCTTTTTTCAAAGTGGTATGGAGTTCTGGTTCGAACAAGTCCATTGCACGAGCAATACCATGTCGAACGGCCCCTGCTTGACCGGACAAACCGCCACCGAAGACAGTACAAACGACATCGAACTGACCTTCACGAGCTGTAGCGACGAAAGGTTGATTAATAATCATTTGCAACACCGGGCGGGTAAAATACTCTTTCATATTTTTACCATTGACGGTAATATTTCCTTTTCCAAGTTTGACCCATACACGAGCGACAGCATCTTTACGACGCCCAGAAGCATAAGAGCGACCTTGTTTATCTTTTTTAGGTTCGCGTTTTACAGGAGCTTCTGCTGTATTTAAAACTTCTAAATTTTCCATAATTACATGCTCCTTTTATTTTTTGGGTTCATAGCAGCGACATCTAAAGTGATAGGATTTTGAGCAGCATGAGGATGCTCAGCGCCTGCATAGATACGCAAATTAGTCATTTGACTACGTCCGAGTTTATTACGAGATATCATCCGTTCGACAGCTTTGTATAAGACTCTATCAGGATGAGTTTCCAATAATTTACCAGCGGAAACAGATTTAATACCGCCGACATATCCAGTATGGCGATAGTACATTTTATTTTGTAATTTTTTACCAGTTAGCTGAATTTTATCAGCATTAATTACGATAACATAATCTCCACAATCCATATGAGGTGTATATGAAGTTTTATGCTTACCACGTAAGATTTTAGCGATTTGGCTAGCGACGCGACCTAAGACCAAATCAGTAGCATCGATCAAGTACCATTTTTTGGTAATTGTAGATGGCTTAGCGCTTAAAGTAGTTTTCATTTTTATATCCTTATCATTAAAAACGGGGATGATGATATCACAAAATTGCATTAAGTCAATAGGTTTTTAGGATTTTTTTGATATGGTATTTATATACCGTCATCAAAGATATTGACAAACGAGATAAAATCAATAGACTAATATTGTGTCAGAAAGCTGGATAATCGCGAGAAGCAATGCTTTTTGAGGAAAGTCCGGACTTCATAGGAACAAGGTGACGGCTAACGGCCGCCCGGGGCGACCCGAGGGATAGTGCCACAGAAAAGAAACCGCCTATTTTAAGGATAGGTAAGGATGAAACGGCGAGGTAAGAGCTCACCGCCTAACTTGTAAAAGTTTAGGGCAAGGTAAACCCCACCTGAAGCAAGGCCAAGAGAGGGCTCGAGGATCATGTCCTTAAGAGAATTGTTTCTATTCTGCCCAGAGGTAGGCCGCCAGAGTTGATAGGCAACTATTGACGTAGACGAATGATTATCCTCGACAAAATCCGGCTTACAGGCTTTCTGGCACATTTTGCCGCAGAACCTTTTCGAAACATCCAAAGAACGGTAGAAATCTCTAATACCAAGCCGATTTTTTTTATTGACATAGTTAAGGAAGGGTTTTATAGTGATTCCCAGTTCAGAGGGAAACGGAAAAATGCATTATACTCTCAATCAGTTAGTACTTCCCCCCCCCCCCCAGCCGCTCGATAAAGGGCTGTTTTCGGCCATTTTTTCAACAATTAATTCCATTTTAACGGTCTACTTTGGAAACGCTATTCTTTTTATACGGGGCAAGTTAAAACAGACACATTTATATCACCTTAACTTGTGAAAAATTCCTTATCAAGCATAGATTAACTGATAAAGGAAAGGATACGCCATGTTCAAATACATCACACACTTTTTAAAAATAAATACAAATAAACGCCAACAATTGGGCAAACAACACGGCCGGACGCTTTTGGAGATGCTGGGAGTTTTGGCGATCATTGGGGTTTTGTCCATTACGGCTTTGGTCGGATTTACGTATGCGATGAACAAACACCGAGCCAATGAAACGATTTATGATGTGATGTTGCGCGGGACGAACGTGCCAATGATAGATGAGAATTACGCCAGTAAACCGTCTGGCCATGAGTTTCGTTTTCCGGATTTACCGGCGGGAACCTATTACCCGATGACGACGAAGAAAGATGCGGGTTCATCGTATTACGTAGAAGCAACGGGTGTGACATATCGTGTGTGTGAATTGATTTTAAAGATGAACCCGACGGACATCGACCAGATAGTTGTAGGGAATACGGTTTATCAAGGGGATAGTGACATTTGCGGAAACGCCGACGGATTGGCGATGAAGTTCTGTTTTGGTGAAGATGGAACCATCTGTGACGGCACGGGACACGGTGGTTCTTCAGGTGGAAATACTTCGGGTGGCTCCGGTAGTGGTAGTTCGGGCGACTCGGGAAGCGACACAGAAGAAGAATGCATAACAAGTTCAGACTGTGACGGCAGACTTGTATGTATAAAGGATCGATGTGTAGAAGCCCCATCAGAATCTATTCCTTGTGAGACGAACGAAGATTGTACAGGGATGCAGATATGTAATTCGAATAAAAAATGTGAATGTATAGGGACGCCGACATGTGGCCCCTGTCAAAAATATAATTATGATATATATGGTTGCCCCAGTAGTTGTGTTGATATAGAAGATTGCAGTTGTCCAAGTGAACCGACTTGTACAGAGTGTGAAGAATACGTCTATGATCAAAATAACTGTCCTATATCATGTCAAAAGAAGGCATGTATATCTTGTTCGGCAGATGAAGTATCAGTAGGTCAAGACGAATGCGGATGTGATATTTGTACGTCCTGTCCCGAATTAGACTGTACCGATCCTTGTACACAAGAGAACTATGAGACATGTAGTTGTGAGACGATAGCAGGTTGTAGCTGTCCAGAATTTAACGGATGTGGTCCTTGTGAAGAGGAAACAGTAGATAGTAATAATTGTCCGATTTGTGAGCCGAAATCTTGTACGATAACGTGTCAGGATGGAGAATTAGCGACAGGTTACGATGAGTGCAATTGTCCAACAGGTTGTGGAAAACCATGTAGCGATGCATCTTCTTGCGGCGAAGGAGGATGTTGTAAGAATGGTGTTTGCAGTTCGGACTGTGAGCCGGATGATTGTTGTGATGAGGAAGGGAACTGTGACCCGAGTTGTATGTGTTTGACTTGTGATCAAGCCTTTAATTCCTCGCAATGTATTTGTACGAATGGGGGATGTGACGAAGGGGAAGAATGTACAAAATCTTGTTCAACGGATGAGAATGGGTGTGTTTTAGGTTTTTCATGTTCTTGTATTCTTCCCCCAGCAGCTGGCTGTGATTTAGGTCAACAGACATGTTTTGGTTCCACCCCTTCCGAACAATGGTGTTGTGACGCAGCTCAAACGTGTGGCGATACTTATAACGAATGCATAACATGTGCTGATCCGGAATTACCTGTTCAATGTGGCACAACTTGTTGTCCAGAGGGATCTACTTGTGATGGTGATAAATGTTGTCTCGATGGTTTATGTTGTGATGCTGGTGAAAGACCATATAATTCTGATGTATGTGTACTTGATTCCTATGCAGATAGTGTAGGTGACTCTGACACATATCAGCTCCGATGTAAATATCATACTGCTGCTAATGCATGTTGTAATGGTACTATATATGATGGAAGAACAATAGATTTTGAACGCCAATACAAGTGCTGTAAAACTGGTGGAACCATTTATGCCCCTGACCCCGTAGGTAGTGATCATCTCCTAGCATGTGCTCCTCCAGGATATAAGGTTTACTGTTATCAAGAATATGATAATACGTGTGGCAGGTATAATGTCTGTCCCAAAGAAAAATCTATTAAAATAGTACACCAGGATGCTAAGTATACGATTCGTTCATGTGAATAAACAAGTGTTGCCAAGGATAATCTTGAGGATTGAACGTACCCAAAGCTAAATCCATTACATATTTAGCTATAACTTGCTCATTAGATGAGCTGAACTCATTTATCCAATCATTGCTACAAAATAATGTATATGGGTTTGAAACAGCAAAGAACACTATACCGAAAAGAATCCGAAAGCCTCCTTTTTCATTAAAGGTGTATTTAATTCTTTCCTTTTTCAGAAGAAACTCTTTTACTTAAGTATGTTTTTTATTTCTTTTTCTGCCCCAGCATTTCCGGATCTTGCAATAAATACCCACGTCCCCAAATCGTACCTATGTAATCATCTCCACCCGTCGCCTTTTCTAATTTCTTACGCAACTTACAAATGAATACATCTATGATTTTTAACTCAGGTTCATCCATGCCGCCGTATAAGTGATTTAAAAATTGCTCTTTGCTTAAAGTTGTTCCTTTACGCAAGGCAAGCAACTCTAAAATAGCAAATTCTTTCCCTGTTAAATGAACAACCTTACCCCCAACAGAAACCGTCTTAGAATCAAGATTTATCTCTAATTTACCAACATTAATAATAGATTTTGAATGTCCTTGAGACCGGCGAACAATTGCTCGAATGCGAGCTATTAACTCCGCTTTATCAAACGGCTTCGTCAGATAATCATCCGCTCCATCCATAAAGCCTTTTACCTTTTTATCAGGCGCCGTTAAGCCCGACAAAATCAATACCGGTGTAGACACTTTGGCCGAACGCAGCTTCTTCAAAACTTCAAAACCATCCATGTCTGGGAGCATCAAATCTAATATGATTATGTCATAATCATATAACTTCCCTATTTCTATCCCATCTTCCCCAAAATTAGATACATCAACGACCATTCCTTCTTTCGACAAAATCATATTGATATTTTGTGCCATTGATTTGTCGTCTTCTACCAATAATACACGCATGAAACCCTCTCTATCTCTTAAAATTAACTAAGGTTAATACTAGGTTAATTTCTTTTTAATCATATATCAAGAAAAAACTTTATTTTTTTCACGATTTTCTGTCCCTTCCCGTAAAGACTATATTTATCCTTTTTACCTTATCTTCCGTCTAAATAATCCCAAATAAGTTTTTACTTGACTCTTTAAATAAAAATAGATATTATTCCTTCTCTATTTAAGATTCTTATTCAAACATGGTGGTAAAAAATGGCAAAACCGACAACAATTGAAATTAAACTTGAAGCGACTGATGGGTCGGGACATTTTTATGTAGCTCGTAAAAACCCTCGTACGAAACCTGAAAAAATGAAGGTGCGTAAGTATAATCCTAAGACGCGTCAACACACTGAGTATGTGGAAAAGAAAATCAAGTAAAAAAAAGCTCTGTTTATCAGAGCTTTTTTTATTGCCTCTTGCATATAAGCTAATCTAGCTCTATATTAAGAAAAAAACAAAGGAGAAAGAAATGACATGGGATAATTTTAAAACAAACGCTATTGAGATGCCTGTTTCTCGAATTAATCAAGGCTTAAGAGCTTATATGCAAAAAGTATACTCTTATATGGCTGGTGGTCTTATCTTATCTGGTTTATGTGCTCTTATCGGATCAATGCCTCCCTTTATTAATGCCTTCTATAATATAACCCCTCAGGGAGCTTCTTTATCCTTTGTCGGATGGATTGTTTTCTTTGCTCCTTTCATTGTTATTTTTATGTTCCAATCTGCTGTCAGTAAAATGAACATAGGAAAAGCTCAGGCCTTATTCTGGGCTTTCTCGGCGCTCATGGGATTTTCTATGTCTTCTATTTTCTTGGTTTATTCTGGAGAATCTCTCCTATCAACTTTCCTTGTTACTGCAGGTGCTTTTGGAGGATTAAGTCTGTTTGGGTACATGACAAAAAAAGATCTGTCTGCACTAGGAAGTTTCATGATTATGGGATTATGGGGAATTATTTTAGCTATGATTGTAAACTTTTTCCTTAAAAGTCCTGGTGTCGCTTATGGTATTTCAATTTTAGGCGTACTCATCTTCGCTGGTTTAACGGCATACGACACACAAAAAATTCGCCGAATGTACTCTGAGGCTCCAGAAGAAATACACCATGCTTTAGCTATTTCAGGAGCTCTCACATTATACTTAGACTTTATCAACCTTTTCTTATTTCTATTACGTTTCCTTGGAAACAACAGAAACTAATATATGGAGGGAGAAATCCCTCCTTTTAATCTATCGATAATAATTTTTTTACATATCATCTTAAATTTTTTGCTTTTCCCTATTGACGAAGATATTCTTCCGTCGTAACATTATTTTTATCAAGTGCTTTTAAAGGCTTGATATGTCGACTGTCTGCTTCGGGGACAATCGGTCATGTTGCTCAATGAAAGGATATGACATTTATGACGACTAGACAATTAACAATACCTGTTATACAGGAAAATTCTCTCTCTATTTACTTACGTGAAATTACAAAGTTTCCTATGTTGGAACCGGAAAAAGAGTATATGCTTGCTAAGCGTTATCAACAGTACAATGATTTAGAGGCGGCTCACGAATTGACAACTTCTCATCTCAGGTTGGCTGCTAAGGTAGCTCTCTCTTTTAAACATTATGGTTTGCCTTTAGCTGACTTAATTAGTGAAGCAAATATTGGCCTTATGCAAGCTATTAAAAAATTCGATCCGGATAAAGGTTTCCGTTTATCTACATACGCTATTTGGTGGATTAAAGCAGCTATTTCTGATTTTATTTTAAAATCATGGTCTCTGGTAAAAATCGGAACTGTCGCAGCACAAAAACGGCTCTTTTACAATCTGGGAAAAATCAAAGCAAAACTTGGCTTTTATCAAAATACTGCCCTTGATACTGAGGCTGTTCAAAAAATCTCTAAACAGCTTGGCGTCGATGAACAAGATATTTGGGATATGGAGCAAAGATTACATGGCGATGCTTCCTTAAATGAAATGACTTACGAAGACTCGGATGTCGAAAAGCAAGCTCTCTTAACAGATGGATCTGATACAATTGAAGACGTCCTAGCTAATCAAGAAGAAACGAGCATTCGTAATGCAAAATTAGCTAAAGCTGTCGCTTCCCTTAACGAAAGAGAACAATGTATCGTTCGTGAACGTTTCTTAACCGATGATCCGACAACACTAGAGGATTTAGGGAAAAAATTTAATATTAGTCGTGAACGTGTACGGCAAATAGAAGCAAAAGCTTTCGAAAAAATATCCGCTTTTATGCATGCTTAAAAACGATTCGCTTTAACTGCCTTAGGAGTCTTATACAAAAGCTTTTGAATGTAATATCCTTGAAAAAAGGTAATACCTAAATTTTGCGCAAACTCTATGGCATTTTTATCATCAACATGACACAAAATAATGCGCATTGGATCAATTTCTTGAATTGCTTTTTTTGTTTCTTCACGAACAGAAGCTCCTAAAAGAGAGGAATGCCACATAACTTTTACTAAATCTAAGCCTAACTTTTCTCGCTGTATCAAAGGAAGAGAATCAAATGTGGCCATATCTAAACAAACTCTATATCCTTTCTCATGAGCTATTTGTTGAGCTGTCATATAGGCTGTAATATCTGAAAAAATATCACTTTGTTTGAGCTCGAATAAAATAGTCTGCTTATAAGAAGGTTCCATACTCTCATCGAATTTTTGGAAATCAGAGCCCAGTATCGTTTTAACTGTTAAATTTAAGCTAAAATTTTTCATAAATGCACCACCATCATGATGCATAACATTTTCCAAAACACGCTTATCTAATGTCTCCATCAAACGATTAAACAACCAGGGTGATTGAAAAACATCAACATTAGGACAAACGGCTTTCTTTAAGTCAGAAATAGCAACATAAACCTCCTCAAACAACTCCATCGGAGGAGACTTCCCGACAATTGCACAGACAGGCTGATGTCGAATAATATTAGATAAATCTGCATGAAGAAGGGCTTTTTCTAATTGTGCTAATAAAGTCGGCGTAAAAGGCATCGATTGATCTACTTGTTGAAAAACTGGTACTAATGATGAGCTAAAAATAGTATCTTTCGTCCTTTTTTGTTTTTTAGCTAACTCTACAACACGAGGTATCTCCTTCTCTAAATTAAAAATCTGAAACTGAGTTTCTTCCGATTGAGGCTCAAAACCACATCTAAAATTCAACTTTAATACAAAAGCTTGAATTTCATCTTCTCGCGTCTGTGGGAAATAAATAAAAGCATCGTCATCTTCATAAAATAAGCGACAGGTTCTCTCTTTTTCAAAAATAGAAATAATCTGAACCAAGTCTTGCATTGGTTTTAAACTTAATATTTGCTTTAACCGTTTAAGTGGCACATACAAAATCCATCCCTTATGAGCAGATGTCTTTAATTTTTCCAAAAAAGAAATTAAATCTGAATATGGATATGCCATCTTATATCACCTTAACTTGTGGTGGAGCATCTAAATGTTTTAAATGAACACATTGCCGCCTAATTTTTTCTGACAATGTTCGACGACACGCCATACAAGAAGCCAATGTACATTCTTGCCCAAACGTGCATGAATTCTTCGTCAAAGCTCCTAAAACAGCGTCGATATAGTGTCCTTGGAAATGATGAATTCCTATTTTTGTTCCCCACTTTAATGCCTCTTCTGATCCGCATCGAGCTAAAATAACTTTTGCTGACGTATCCAAACCAGAAACCTGCTCCTTTGCTTTAACGGTTTCCCAAACGGGAGACCAAAACAATTTTACAAAATCAGGCTTCAATAAACGAATGTCTACATACTCCAGCTCGACAGGAGACAAACCATCTATCAAAACTCGATGCCCTTTTTCTCGCATTTTTGATACGGCTTCTTGATAGCGCCGTATATCATAAAAAATATCCGCTAATTGTAATTCGATTATAATAGGTGTTGGCCAAACTTCTGTAAAACGGGAAAAAATAGAGCTCGATAAAGTCGATATATTTAAATTTAAACTAATTGCTGGTGGATAACTTGTCAATCCAGACAGAGATAAAGTCCCCAACATGCGGCGATCCAGTGTCTGTGTTAATTGATTAAACAAAGACTTATCTGATGTCACATCACACGTCGGACATAATGTTTGCTGTAATTGCAAAATGGAAGTATAAAATTCTTGAAATAAAATACTATTCCCCGTTTGTCCATTTAAAGACAATACTGATTGCCTATGAATAAAATCTATTGTATTAAGATGTTCTAATTTACCCAATAGAACATCCAACTGCTCCGGATTAAAGGGTTCCATATTTTTGACATCAGAAGAAGGTGTATTTACTGGAACGTCTGACCTATTTTCATGAATTAATGCCTTTAATCGATCTAGATCTTTATCTAAAAAGAAAATTTGTTCAAAGGTATTTTCTTGCTGACGAGCAATAATTGGATCATCTGCAAATAAACTTTTAATTTGATAGAGAACTTCTTCAATAGCCTCTAAAGAAATTTGTGTGCCAACTAAAACAAAATCTTTATTAGACAATAAAAATAAACGACTTTGTTCATTGCTCAATAAAGGCTCGAATAATTTTGATACGATTTCAAGTTGACGATAGCCCCTGTTCATTGGCATCAACATAGACATACCTACATAAACACCATAAAAAGAAACAGATAATTTTGAAATTCTGTCTAATGTTTCTAATAAATATGCTTCTGGTGTCTTTGTTTTAAACATTCAAATCCCTATTTTTGGCGTTCGTGGCGGGATTCGAACCCACGACCCCAGGATTAGGAATCCTGTGCTCTATCCTGCTGAGCTACACGAACACTCTTCCGCCTAAAAGAATAAACAAATTACTTCTTTTTGACAAGTGATTTTAAAAAGGCTACCTTAAAAAAGAAAGGAACAAAAAATGCTGATACACGGAACTTGTGTTGATATTCAAAAAAAAGGAATCCTCTTGTTAGGAAAACCTGGCTCTGGAAAATCTGATACAGCTCTTCGCTTAATTGATCAAGGTGCTTTACTTGTATCTGATGACCAAGTAGATTTAGAGGTTTCTAACGGAACTTTAATTGCCTCTGCTCCTTCAACAATAAAAGGCCTTTTAGAAATTCGCGGCGTTGGAATTGTCAAAATGCCCATCTGTGATCAAACACCAATCCATCTTGTTGTCGAATTAGTTGAAAAAGAAAAAGTAGAAAGAATGCCTATTATTCAATTTTACACATATGAAAAAATAAGACTTCCTCTTTTAAAACTAAATGCTTTTGAGGCTTCTACACCTGCAAAAATAAAAGTTGTTTTAAACCAGCCTGAATTGTTTTTTCTTGAAAAAGAATAAAAAAAAGCGTATATCCATACTATACAGAAAAGGAATAGAAGATGATTGGTATTTTAGTCGTTTCTCATGGACGTTTAGCAGAAGAAATGATTTTGGCAATGGAACATGTTGTTGGAATGCAACAAAATGTTGATGCTGTTTGTATTCTTGCCTCAGACGACATGGAAGAAAAAAGAACAGAAATCTTATCTAAAGTCGAAAAGTTAGAAACAGGCGAAGGAGTTGCTATCTTAACAGATATGTTTGGAGGAACTCCATCTAATTTAGCTATTTCCGTCATGGAAGGACGCCATATAGAAGTTTTAGCAGGATTAAACTTACCCATGCTGATCAAACTTGTTCGAGAAAGAAACAAACCTTTGAAAGAAGCAATTAGCGAAGCTCAAGAAGCTGGGCGTAAGTATATTAACATTGCATCGGAGTTGCTTGTATAATGTCAGTCAGTTGCCTTCTAGAGATTCAAAACATTCGTGGCTTACATGCTCGAGCTGCTTCTGCTTTTGTCAAAGAAGCCGATCGCTTCAAAGCAGACATATGGGTTGAAAAAGATGGGCAACGTGTTTCTGGTCGTTCTATTATGGGGCTCATGATGCTTGCCGCAGCAAAAGGAACGTTTATCAATGTTCTATGTGAAGGTATAGACGAACAAGAAGCAAAAAAAGCTATCGAAGCACTTGTTAATGCAAAATTTCACGAAGAAAACTAACTATCTTCTTTGAAAAAACATAAAAAATGCTTATATTGATAAGGGAGGTTTTTTATGTTTCAATTCTTATGGCCCTTTTCTGTACTTCTTTTTCCCTTGCCTTGGATAGTGAAGTACTTGAGTACTCATCGTGCCTCAGGAAATGAGAATTCAGATTCCTTATGGGTTCCTTTTTTTGATCCATTTAAAAAAATACTAGGCGAAATAAGACCTTCCATTTCAATACAAAAAATTCATTTTATTTTAATCTTAGCTTGGGCTTTTCTTATCCTTGCTGCAATGCGCCCTCAATATATTGGAAAAGAGCAACCCCTTCCAACAGAGTATCGTCATCTTATGCTTGTCTTAGATGTTTCAGATTCTATGGCTGAACAAGACTTTATTATTAATGGAAAACCCGTTTCTCGTCTACATATGGTAAAGGTATTAGCAAATGACTTTCTGACAAAAAGAAAAGGAGACGCTGTCGGTTTAACTTTATTTGGAGAAGAAGCTTATATTTATGTTCCTTTAACGCCAGATATAGAAACAAGTAAAAAAATGCTCGCAGAAGTTGACCTAGGAATAGCGGGTTCTCGAACAGCAATGGGAGATGCACTAGCTTTAGCCTTAAAAAACATGAAGGACATTCCTGCAGAATCTAAAGTCATTGTATTATTATCCGATGGGTATGCGAATGCTGGCCAACTAACCCCTGACAAGGTATTAGAAATTGCAAAAAGTATGGGTGTAAAAATTTATACAATTGGTATTGGCGCAGAACAAATTCCTGTGTGGTCTTTTTTAGGTATGAAAATGCAAAACCCTTCTTTGGATTTAGACGAAAAAACGCTTCAAAAAATAGCACAAGAAACTGGAGGACAATATTTTCGCGCAAAAACAACTGCTGACTTAGAACAAATCTATAGTAAAATTGATACCTTGGAGCCTGTCTCTTCTGATGGAAAAACTGTCCGACCTATTACAGAGCTATTTTATATCCCTGTCATATTGTCTATGCTTTTATTTATGCTAAGCTTCATTTGGAAAGGGAAAACAATATGATTTTCTTAAGACCTTGGGCTTTTTTACTTCTTCTTATCCCTCTTTATTTTATATATAAAGGGTATAAAGAAGGCTATTTTCAAAGCCCTTGGAAAAATGTTCTAGATCCTCATCTAGTCCCTCATGTTATGGTAAGAAATCAACAGCAAGGATTATCTAAAAAGCTTATTTATTTCCTTATTGCTTTATGGTGTTGGCTAACACTTGCTGTTGCAGGTCCTGCTTTCTATAAAACAACCGTAGAAACCGCATCTCAACAAAAAGCCTTAGTCGTTGTACTTGACATGTCTCCTGCAATGACAGAACAAAAACTGTTTACAGCTCAGTTAAAACTCTTTGACCTCTTGAAACAACAAAAGGAAACTTGGATCGGTTTTATTATCACAGATCAATACGCCTATACTGCTCTACCTCTCACCCAAGACGTGAGTTTATTCCAAAACATCGTTCCTACACTTTCAAGAAAAGTTATTCCAATTATTGGAAGTAATCCTGCTTCTGGAATTAAAACTGCCATTCAACTTTTACAACAAAGTGGGTTTAACTCTGGACAAATCCTTTTGATTACCGGCGGATTAATAGAAGAAAAAAGCTTACTTCAAGCCATTTCAAAGTCTCCATACCCTGTTTCTATCCTTGGCATTGGAACAAATGATAAAGTACCAGCAAATTTGGATAAAGGGACTTTTTGGGAAAAGAGTGAAGGTGTTCCGTATCTCACAACTTTAGATGCAGACATTCTTTCTCAGAAAGCTCGCTTTTCTTATAATACGCTTGATAGCTCTGATTTAAGCTACCTTCTTCCTTATCAGGAAACAAATCATATAAAAAAGGAAGATGAAACTATTAAAATCTATCAGGACATGGGCATTTATATGCTTATTCCTGCACTTTTACTCATAGCGTTCCTTTTTAAACCGGGTTTACTATGGGTTCTTCTTTTCATTGTGTGCTTATCAGCTAGTGATGTTCATGCGGGTTCTCCGTTTCTTCGAGCTGAACAAGAGATTTACAACACTCAAATGAAAGCTGTCCAAGCGTATCGAAATGGTCAATATGAGCAAGCAGCTCAGCTTTTCCTTCAAAACGCCTCTGCAAATGACTTTTATAATGCAGGAAATGCTTTCGCTAACCTTGGGCAAATTGATAAAGCTATTGAAGCTTATGAAAAAGCTCTATCCTTGAACCCAAAGCATATGGATGCCCAATTCAATTTAGAGTATCTTAAAAAACAACAGCCTCCCCCACCCAAACAAAATAATGAAAACGAAAATAATGAAAACCAATCACAAGATCAATCTGATGAGAATCAATCTTCCTCAATGAATCAAGCTAACTCATCTGAGGGAGAAAAAGAACAACAACAGGATAATCAACAACAATCATCTGAACAATCTTCATTATCTCAATCAGAGATAAAGAAGAACGAAACACAAAAACAAGAATCTGCCCAACAAAATTCTCAAAAGCAACAAAATCAACAAGAGCAAAATCCGCAAGAAACTAATTCTCAGATTGAGCCCCAAAATGCAGAATCATCCGGACAAAAAGAGACACAGCCTATTAGTCAAGATATGCAACAACAACAAGAATGGCTTGACCGTGTTGAAACAGATCCAGGGCGTATCTTAAGATATCGGCTCTATCGTCAGTATAAGGAACAAATACAATGAAAAAAATTTTTCTTTTTCTATTTCTACTTTCTTTATCTCTTCCTGTATCAGCCAAAATTACAGCTTCAGTAAATCGTTCTGTGGCAACAGAAGGGCAAAGTATTGAGTTAAAAGTGACTTCCGATACAAAAATGAATGGAACACCTAACTTTAACATTCTTTCAGATAATTTCGTACTCGGAGGGCAAAGTACACTTCAAAATACATCTATTATTAATGGGAAAATGCAAACAGCTTATACAGCTGGCATTAATCTAATCCCCCTAAAAACAGGTGATATTACTATTCCATCATTGACTTGGGAAAATGAAAAAACACAACCAATTACTTTAATCATTAATCCAGTTTCAGCAAAAGCGGATAATACCGATTTATTTATAAAAGCAGACATGAACCCTAAAACCGTTTATGAAGGACAAGAAGTTATCTATACTGTTTCAGTATTTGACCGCTCTGGATTAACCGACGGAGACTTTACTGCACCTATTCTAAAAGGAGCAGAAATACAAGCTATCAGAGACCTTCCCTTAACAACCGTACAAGAAAATGGAAAAACCTATCATAAGTTTTCTCGTCAATATGTTATTTTCCCTGATAAATCAGGAACGTTCACCGTACAACCATCTACTTTCAGAGGGCATGTTTATCAAGAAAGAACAGGGGTCTCACAAGATGTATTTTCTTCTTTTGGTTTCGAACCTGGATTTATTTATTCGAACATGGCTTCGCAGCAAAAAGAAGTTTTTGTTAGAAGTGAACCAATGGTTTTAACAGTAAAAGAGCGTCCAACCTTTATGCAGGGGAAATGGTGGTTACCATCAACTAACGTTGTTATGGAAGAAACCTTCACACCTATTCAAAATGAAATTAAAGCTGGAGACGCCATTACAAGAACGATTACAGTTCGTGCAAGAGGTGTTTTAGGGACAAAAATTCCAGATTTAAAGATGTCTGATACACCTTTTTTCAAAGTTTATCCTGGGCAAAGTAAAAAAGAAAATTTTGTAGACGAAAAAGGCTTAATTGGGATCATGGAACAATCTTTTGTTTTGGTTCCCGTTCAAAACGGAACGGCAACCGTACCGCCATTGACAATGACATGGTTTGATGTGGCGACCGGGACGGAAAAGACGGCCTCCGTCGCGGGCAAAACTTTTCAAATTTTCGGCGCGCCGACAACAGCAGTGCAGGAAACACCCTATCAATCTGCCGACACTGTGAAAGCGGCCCCTTTGCTACCTCCGGAACGTCCTTTCTACGCCAAAGAAAATAACTGGCTCTTTTTTGTCGCTGGTTTTACGGTTGGTTTTATGGCAACAGTCATTTTATTTTTTGCAGCTATGATGCGTCCTAGCCATCGCAAAAAAAAGAAAGCTCCTATTGCTGATTTGTATCCCAATGATTTAAAGAGGTAAAAAAAAGGGAGCCGATCGGCTCCCCGTTTCTTATACCTTTAAACAATTGCTCCATGACAATGTTTAAATTTCTTGCCACTTCCACAAGGGCATGGATCATTTCGACCTATTTTCGAATAGTCTATTTTTTTCCCTTCTGGTGTCTCAATAGAAGGTGGCGGGGCTAAAGTCAATTGAGCGTGTGTTAGAACTAATGTAACACGTTCCCTAATCCGTGCCAACATATCTGCAAAAAGAGTAAATGATTCTCTTTTATATTCATTTAATGGGTCTCTTTGACCATAAGCTCTTAGACCTATCGCATGCTTTAAAAAATCAAGTGATTGCAAATGCTCTTTCCAAGTCTGATCTAAAATCTGCAACAAAACACTCTTCTCTAATGCATGAACAACTGACGCATCAAAATCTTTATGTTTCTTTGCCATCATTTCATCTGAAACAGATGTTAATTTTTCTATCATCGGTTCTGTCGTTATATCTTCTTTATGAACCCAATCTTCTATAGGTAAATCTAAAGCTAATAAGCGAATGCATTCATTATGAAGAGTTTTTAAGTCCCATTCATCAACATGTGTCTTTAATGGCATAGTCGATAGAACCATATTTTCTATCACTTCATGACGCATCCCCTTTACCATTTCCGAAACATCTTCTGTTTGCAACAGTTCTTTCCGTTGTTCATATATAACTTTTCGTTGATCATTCATAACATCATCGAATTTTAGCAAGTTCTTACGAACATCAAAATGATATGCCTCTACCTTTTGTTGCGCCTTTTGTATTGCTTTAGAGATAAGTGGACTCTTTATTGCCTCTCCCTCTTTAAATTTAAATGTCTTAAGCAATCCTTTTAATCTATCCGCACCAAAAATACGCATTAAATCATCTTCTAAGGATACATAAAATTTAGATTTCCCTGGATCTCCTTGACGACCAGAACGCCCTCTCAACTGATTGTCTATACGACGATTTTCATGGCGTTCCGTTCCTATGACATATAATCCCCCAGCTTCTATTACCTCTTTATGTCCCTCTTCAATTTCTTTGTTAACTTTCTCGGTAATACGCTTTATTTCTGCTTCATCTGTAATGCCTTCTAATTCTTCCTTTAACTTCATCTCTGCATTACCACCAAGCTTAATGTCTGTCCCACGACCTGCCATATTCGTTGCAATTGTAATCGCTCCAGGAGCTCCTGCCTGAGCAACAATATATGCCTCTCGTTCATGATGCCGTGCATTCAAAACTTCAAAACGCAATTTCGTTTTTTGACGCAACATCTCTGCTAAATACTCTGACCGCTCAATAGAAGCCGTACCAACTAAAACCGGTTGACGACGTGCATGAGCTGCCTCAATCTCATCTATAATCGCTTTATACTTTTCTTTTTCTGTGCCATATATTTCATCATTATAATCCTGACGTAAAACAGGCTTATTGGTCGGTATCTCAACCACTCGTAAATTATACGTGCTATCCAACTCTCCTGCTTCCGTCATCGCTGTACCTGTCATACCTGCCAATTTAGGATACATACGGAAATAATTTTGGAAGGTAATAGAAGCTAAAGTCTGATTTTCTGCTTGTATCGTTACATTTTCCTTTGCCTCTAACGCCTGATGCAAGCCATCCGAATAACGACGACCCTCCATCATGCGACCCGTAAACTCATCAATAATAATAACTTTGTCATCTTTAACGATGTAATCAACATCTCGCGTAAACATCTTATGTGCTCGTAAGGCTTGTTCTACGTGATGAACAAAAGATATATTTGCTAAATCGTATAATCCCCCTTGGATTAAGCCTGCCTCTTGGAGTAACTGCTCCATATAGATGTTCCCGGCTTCTGTAAAACTAATTTGTTTGTGTTTTTCATCCTTTTCATAATGCTCTGGACGAATCTTATACATTAACTTATCTACTGCTTTATAGCGCTCTGATGAATCTTCTGCCGCTCCAGAAATAATCAAAGGTGTCCGTGCTTCATCAATTAAAATACTATCAACTTCATCAACTATCGCATAATTAAACGGACGTTGAACCATATCTTTCAACGAAAACCGCATATTATCTCGTAAGTAATCAAAACCTAACTCGTTGTTCGTCCCGTATGTAACATCACAAGCATATGCCGCTTTACGACCTTCACCATCTAAATCATGATAGATACACCCAACCGTTAATCCTAAAAAACGGTAAACTTGTCCCATCCAATCCGCATCTCGACGAGCTAAATAATCATTAACCGTAACAACATGAACACCTTTTCCTGTTAACGCATTTAAATACACAGCCAAAGTCGCCACCAATGTTTTACCTTCACCGGTTTTCATTTCGGCAATTTGTCCTTTATGCAAGACAATCCCGCCGATCAGCTGAACATCAAAATGACGCTGACCTAATGTTCTTTTAGCAGCTTCCCGAACTGTTGCAAAAGCTTCTACTAAAAGATCATCTAGTGTTTCACCCTTCGAAAGACGCTCTTTAAACAGAACTGTCTGATTTTTCAGCTCCTCATCAGACATCTTCTCCATCTTCGGCTCTAACGCATTGATTTTATCAACCGTTTTTCTCAACTTTTTAATATATCTGTCATTCGATGACCCGAGTATTTTCTTTAACATCAGTTATATGTCCTTCTGTACTAAAATATTATTCTCTACACATAGAGTTTTTATCCACAAAAGTCAAGAAAAGACACATAACTTATAAAAAGTTTCTCTTATGAATATTCTTTCTGAGGCATTTTACCCAAACTAAAAGAGTGATAATGAGAAATTTGTTTTTTGCCTCTTAGAACTTGAACAAATGGATTATACTTGCAAATAAAGCTTTCCAAATCTTGATGGTCAACTTGAATATCTTTCTTAGCTCCCTTTTCTAACAACAAAGAAAACATTCTTTTATCATCCTGTAAGATAGCATAATGAATAGGGTACAATCCTTCGTTATCTGGTTCATTTAAAGAAACACCCTTTGATATAATCTCCTCCAAAAAAGCATAATTCTTTGCCAAAATACAATGATGAATTAAATTGCGACCTGCTCTATCTTTTAATGATAAAATCGGATGATAAGCTAAAACCATATCCGATAAGCTCTTAGAGTTATAAGGAAGCAAATGAATTGGTGCTAATCCTTCTTGATTTGCCTTATTAACTGAAACACCTCTTTCTATTAAGACGCCTATTACCAAACTTTGACGATACAAATCTCCCATTTGACCTTTATAACGCATTAAAAAACGCATAAGAGGCGTATTGTTTTCTTCATCTAAACAAGTAACATCTAGTGTAGAATAATTTAATAATTTATTCAGACTATTGATATTGAGATGATTCGTCGCTTCTAATAATGCCGTCTCTTTGGTATATGGATGTACATTATTGATATTTGCCCCGTTTTCAATAAGGAAAGAAATCATATCTTCTTTTCCAAACCGAACAGCTAATGACAAGGGGTAAATAGAGATTCTTTTTTGTCGTTCTTTTTTTTCGCTTCCAAATAAATTATTATCAATAACAGAAGAAATACTTTCTTGAAGAAGTTGATTGGGGTTCCATCCTTTTTTTAATCTTCGTAAAAGAGCCTTTTTATCTCCTCCTACAACTTCTTCTTTTATTGCTAGACTACTATCCTTTTCCTTATTTTGTTTAAAAAGTATCACCATACGATTTATCCCATCTACGCCCACTTTATATAAAGCTTTTTCTAAACGCTTACTCTTTCAAGAGTAGCATTATAATAAAAAAATACAATCTATTTATGCTTATCTTACTTTAAATTATCTGCAATTTTTAAGATATCCCCTGTAGCTTCAGCATTCGGGTAACTACTTAAAATAGATGTTTGTGAACGAATAGAGTCTCTTACTCTTGTGTCTCTTCTGATAACACCAGCTAAACCTGGTGATATCTTTAAAAAACCTTCGCAGGCTTTCAATAATGTAGCATATGTTTTTTCTCCTTCTCGATATGTATTTGCTGAATTCACAACAACCTTGATATCAACTTCCGGATTTTCTTTTGAAATAATCTTTATAAAAGCATATGCATCCGTTAATGATGTCGGTTCATCTGTACAAACGACAACTAATGTGCCTGCATTACTTGCAAAAAGTCTTACCGCTTTTTCGACCCCAGCCCCTAAATCTATTATAACTTTATCATATTGAGAAGCTAACAATTGCAAGTCATCAAATATCAACTGTAAGCGAGAAAGGGGTATATTTGCTAAACTACCAGATCCTGAACGACCCGCTATTACATCAAAACCACACTCAGAACAAGGAACTATCGCTTGTGTCAATGGTACTCGCCCTGTAATAACAGACCCTAAGTCATAAGGTGTAACTAAACCAAGTTGAATATCAACATTTGCTAAACCCAAATCGCCATCAAACAATAAAGTTTTTAAACCTTCTTTCGCAAAAGCATGTGCTAAACTAATTGATATCCAAGTCTTACCTACCCCACCTTTTCCTGAGGCAATCGCTATCATATTACGCCCTTTATGATGGAGTGAGGCCTTCGGAGCCATCGAAAGTTTTTGTGGTAATGATAGTATTCTCGATATGTTCATCTTTAACCTCTTATTCTTTTGATAACAGCATTTGTGCCAAAGAAACAGCTTCTATCGGACATAATCCTTGTGATACATGAGGACTCGTCCCTGCATCACACAAACCTAAGGAATTTGTATAGGCCGCATATAATATACTCCCAAATCGACGGGATAAATCTAAGCGCGTCGGAAGAAGTCTTTTACAACCTAACGCTAAAAAAGATTCTGCTATGTCTGATGCTTCAAAGGCATCTAAACCTGCCGACATAACTAATATCGGCTCTAACCCTTCTATATCCCCCTTTAAATCAATCAAATAATCAACTTCCGACCGAACAAAAGGATTAATACCTGGACTATCTATAACAATCATATCCGAAAATGTACGCAGGCCGTCTATCGCCTCTTTTAATAGCTCTGCTTTCCTTATCTTAACTAAATCAACTTCTAATATCTTTGTAAATGCTGATAATTGTTCTATCGCTCCAGCTCGCTTCATATCTGTAGTAATAACACCTATTCGCTTTCCTGCTATTTTAGCACGTACAGCTAGCTTCGCAACAGCTATTGTTTTCCCTGACCCACTTGAACCAACTAACATGAAAGCTCTCTTCGATGTGTGTTCCGGCAAAGGATTAAATTTAAAAATACGATCTAACCCTTTACTCAAAACAGTTGTTGAATCTTTTTCTTGTGAAAAATCTCGACAAGCTAACAATATCCGCTCGATTAAAATATCCGGAACTCGATGCTTCTCTAAAGCCTCCTTAATCTGAAGTAATGTCCGTTCTTCTAAAGGACCAAACAAGGCTTCTTCTATCTCATTTTCGGATATCTCTTCCTCAACTCCAACTGTTAAGCGAACACCCTCCTTTACGTGTTGGTTCGAGATAATTAAAATATCACTTCCAAAATCTTTTCGAATTTGCTCCATCGCTTCTGCTACTGTCGGAGCTATATAGGTTTTAATCCTCATCTGATCTTCTTTCTATTAACTCTTCTTGGAGGCGACACCTCGATAATACATAATCTGACAATCCGGTGGAAGTGCACTATTGAGCTCTATCTCAGTCCGACGAGGATTCTCTAATTTATCTATAGCTTCCAAACCTACTAAACACAGCTGATTTAATAAAAGTTCCCTTTGTGCATCACGTTCTAACTTCGAGGCTAATGGTAAGAAAAATAAATATGCTAATAATGCACCATAAAATGTCGTTATTAAGGCTACAGACATTGAAGGTCCTATCGTCGTCGGATCAGATAAATTGGATAACATTTGAACTAAACCTATTAATGTGCCGATTAAACCCATCGCTGGAGCTATCTCTCCACCCTTGTTCAAAACAGATACTGCATTCATCTGTGACGCATATGTCGACATCATTCGACGTTTCATCATTTCTTGACAGTCTTTTCCACTCATCCCATCAATTAAACAGCTAACTCCATCATATAAAAAAGAATATCCTCGTATTTGATCTAAATAGCTCTGCTGCAATTGCAATATGCCACTTGTATATGCTATTTCCGATCCTTTGATAATTTGAATAGCCGCTTTCTGTATTGACCTTTCTCGACGAATGAGCAAGCTTAAACTTATCCATAGCGTCTTTATTATATCTGAAAGTGAAAAACTCGCTAAACAAACAAAAAATGTTCCCCCAAATACAATTAAAAATGACGGCTTATTTAAAAATGATGAAAAACTACCCCCCATGGCTACCGCAAAACCTATAAATATTAAAGAACCACTTAGGCCAATAAGAACCGACGGATCTAAAAATGACACCTTATTCGAAAAATAACGACTTCTCTTCATTCCTTCCCCTCTTATTGAGCTTTAACTATCTCTGTCATACTAATTCCTAATCTATCTCCTTGAGATACTAATTCTCCTTTAGCAATCAGCCGATTATTAACATATATATCTATACTGTCTCCAACTTGCTTATCAAGCTCTATAATCGAGCCAGGACCCAATCTTAACAATTCATGTATCGGCATAACTGTCTTCCCTAAAACAGCCGTAACAGTAACAGGAACATCATATAAGGCTTCTAAACCTGTCTCTTCTTTAACTTGTGTATTCTTACCCGTTTGTATCGTCTTCTCAGCTAACTTTAAAAATTCTGCTTTTTGTTTCTCATTCATCTTTTTTTCCTTACTCTACCATTTCTTCCATCTCCTGCGAACCAGGAATAATTATTTCCCCTTTTAATGCTAATTCCTTCGCTTGAGTAACAATATCTGATTGAGCTTTATCAACATCTCTTAACCGAACAGCACCCATTGCTTCCATATCTTCACTCAAAATCATGCGTGCCCGCTCAGACATATTTCGCATAATCGCATTCTTTACTTGCTCAGATGAACCTTTCAAGGCCAACGCTATCTGTGACCTATCTACATGTCTTAATATCATCTGTATTGATTGATCATCTAATCGGACAACATCTTCAAAGGTAAACATTAAGGAACGTATCTGTTCTGCAACCTCTCGATTGCGCTCAAATAACGCTGTCATTAGACGATTTTCTGTATTTCTATCTAAATTATTAAAAATCTCTGCTACTCTTTCATTGCCATCTTGTGTCTCACTTTGTGTTAATGATGACATAAAATCCGTACGTAATGTTTGTTCTATACTCTCCAAAACATCCTTTTGAACTGTGTCTAATCTTAACAAACGCATAATAACATCTGTCGCAAATGCCTCCGGAAGATAACTCATCACTTTTGCGACAAATGACGGATGTAACCGAGACAAAATAACCGCAACCGTTTGTGGATATTCATTCTTCAAATAAGAAGCAACCACCTCTTCATTCACGTTCTCTAATTTATCCCACATCGTTCGACCAGCAGGACCTTGTATTTCCTCTAAAATTTCTTTCTGCCTCCGCTCCGGTAAAACTTTCTGAAGTAACTTCTCTGTCCCCTCAAATGTACCCATAACCGTTACCGGCATTTCTAGCGTTTTAGAAAATTCTTCTAATACTTGTTCCGTCACTTCACTGTCTACTCTGCCTAAACCTGCCATAGCTATCGATATTTCACGTATCTCATCATCCTCCATTTGGGCAAAAATTTGTTGAATGACTTCTTCCCCCATGGCTAGCAGAAAAATAGCTATCTTTTGATGGCCCGTTAAATTTTTATAGGTCAACGTATCAGTCATCCGATAGCTCCTCCTTACCCTGATAAAGCCAAGAGCGAATAACCTTAATTGCCTCTTGAGGATCTGATGAAATCTGTTCGCGAACCCTTTTTAAAAGGGGATCTGAAGTTTTGACTTTTTCTTGGGAAGAGGAAGTTAAAACCTCAGCAACCTTTTCTGGCTTTGCAAAATCTGGTAGAGAAACAGGAACTGCTTGTCGACGATGAAAACTCTTACTCAAAATAAAGATAATAGCTAATAGTAAAACACCTATCAGAAATACTAATTCTAAAACCTCCAAAAGAGGATCTTCTAGCATTTCTTTCCATCCTGCCTCTTTAAATGCTGCAGAAACAAACTCTACTTGATCTCCCCTAGCCGCATCATATCCAACTGTTGTTTCAACCAACGTTTGCATCCGCGGATATAATGTTTGAGGTACAGAAGAATCTACTAACACTGCAACAGATATTTTTTTGATAAGACCGCCTTTTTGAATTTGTTGAATATTCTTCTTAGAAAAGGCATAAATCCTTTCTTCTTGAGACTCATTTATTTTGGATGACGCTATAACAGGCGTATTTGAGTCTATAATTTCATTGTTAATAATATTTTGATTAAAATCCAAATCAGCCCGAACAGATACACTGACTTTTCCTGTCCCTACAATTTTCTCAAGAAGAGCTTGCACCGAAGAAGCTACACGATTTTCATATTTCTGACGAACTTCTTCATAAACAACTGGGGAAGAGGAGGATAAGTCCGCATATGAAGCTTCTTGTGCACTACTGGGAAGATGTATCAATAAAAACAAAAAAATATACCCAAGCATTAAGAGATGCCTGTTTAAAAATTGACATTTTTGTCCTTTACGAGTAAAAAACACGTTTTCAATCCTCTTCCCAAAGATTTACTCTTGTATTATGATGAATGAATAGTGAATTTTTAGTTAAAATGTATCAAATTTTTACCCTTTGCTAATCTCGCTGAAACATGATAAAAAGAAGAAATTATGAATGATATTATTAAAACATCACCTGTATCACCAGAAGAACAAGGATTGCGATTAGATAAATTCCTTGCTTCAGCAACAAATTTATCCAGAACACGAATTGCAGCTCTAATTGCTCAAGGGTTCGTTAAGCCTTCTCTTTCTGCTGATACAAAGGTTGCTCTTAATCAAGTCTTTGAGATAACTATTCCTCCGGCAGAACCTGCTATTCCTACGGCTGAAGAAATCCACTTAGATATTTTATATGAAGACAATGATTTAATTGTTCTCAACAAACCCGCCGGAATGGTCGTTCATCCCGGAGCTGGAAATACTACCGGAACCCTTGTCAATGCTTTACTGGCTCACTGTGGAGATTCCTTATCTGGAATTGGCGGAATAAAAAGGCCTGGAATTGTTCATCGTATTGATAAAGATACAAGTGGCGTTCTTGTTATTGCTAAAAATGATTTTACACACCAAGCCCTATCAGAACAATTTTCTGTACATAGCATTAAACGAATTTACCAAGCAATTGTATATGGCATTCCTCCTGTTTCTGGAACAATAAACGGAAATATTGGCAGGTCTTCTTTCAATCGTCAAAAAATGGCTATTGTCTCTCATGGCGGGAAACCGGCAACAACTCATTATCACTTAATAAAGCCTCTTTTCAATGGAAAAGCCTCACTCATCGAATGTCAACTAGAAACAGGAAGAACGCATCAAATTCGTGTACACATGACATCTATAAAACATCCTCTTGTCGGAGATGCTACATATGGTTCGCCTCCAAAAGGAACTCCAGACATCCTCAAGCTATTCCCTAGGCAAGCTTTGCATGCTGGTTTTTTAGGTTTTATTCATCCTCGTTTTAATCGAGAAGTTTCTTTTTCTGCTCCGCTTCCTCAAGATATGGACTTATTATTGAAAGCATCTGATGTATATTAATCTTTCGTATGACTATTATCTCTGAAAGTATGTTTCTTCTGATGAGAAATAACTATATAATTTTTTTTATCTGACGACCTTAATGAGTACTCTTTATCTTGACTAGGGAACTGTTCTTTTTCCAACTCTTTTTGAGCTCCATCAATACGCTTTGTCCACTTATCATACATAGGTTGAATACGATAATAAACATCCATTTTTGCTAAGATTGAACTAATGGCGCAAAAACCAAAAACCAATCCACTAAACATCTGATTAGAAATCATTACAGAAGTCACAGCAGTCAATCCGCCCAAAAATAACCCTTTGACAACATCTTCTTTTAATGTAGTAACTTTACCTTGCAACATGGCTCGTGTCCCTTCTATACGTGTATCGTCTTGCCATGTCAACTCTTGATCTTTTTGCTTCAAGAGTAAGAATACTTTTTCTGAATGAGATTTCGTTTTATTGAAAGCTTCACACTGCTCAAAATACTGCCGTTCTCTTTGGCGTTTTTGCAACAAAGACTGAGTATTCTGTAAATTAAAAAAATCTAATTTCTTTTGAGCTTCTGGTAATATCTTAAAGCGCATCCAGATAACATTTAACACCATAAGCGCCACTATACTAGACGGAACTAAAGAAGGAATAAAAATACCTCCAATAACAGAGCCTCCAGCTATCAAAGCCATCTGAATCGCATGCTTTTCTGCCTGTCTCATCTGAGACACATAAGTTTCTCTTTTTAACTCCGCATATCGGACTTTTTCTTCCGGAGTTAACTTTCTCTTCGAAGCTAAATTTAAAAGTTCTAAAGACAAATCTTATCTGTCCTTTCCGATTGTAATATTGAGTACAGGAACTTTTTTCGATAAAGCATATTCAGGCTTTAGATTATTGTCTTTATCCTCTTTTTCTGTATTCTTCTTAGGCGGACTTTGCTTTAAAGCTGTTTCTGTAGAAATACTAACACGTGTTAGCTTATCATTATTTTTAGTTTGGTGATAATTAAAATCTTCATCCCCTCGACCAGGACGACGGGGCAAATCTGAACGAGATATTCTATCTCCTTCTAATGGATGTGTCTTTAAATAATACCAATCTTTGGCATGGGTTTTAAATCCTGGCCCAAAAGCTTTCAGCGCCTTATAACCTGTATACGCCGTCGCACATGCCATAAACCAAGGAATGCCGGAATATGCTATAAATCCTAGAGCCGTACCAAATAGTACTGTTCCTAAAATAGCGCCTGAATAAGCTGCTGTTTTTAAAAGGCTTTTACTAATCGTATCTTGTACCTTCATTTTCTCGAAAGCTTTATCTTGAGATTTTTCATGATAAGCTCTCGGGTCCTTCCTACGGAGAAAAGTTTTACCATATTCTCCTATCTTTTGTATACTCTTCGAAAGCCAAGGAGCAAACGCAGCCGTACCAGCTCCATAAGCTATAAATAACGCAAGACCACCCCCAATAGGACCAGAACCAAACATAGATGTTGTTAATGCTCCGGCTGCTATTGCGGCAACAGATAAAACGCAAGCTTTTCCAACTAATTTAAGAGCTTCTTTTCCAACTAATTTTTTCAACTCCCAATCCGATAAAGCATCCAAATTTACTTTACCTTCTTCCTGCGTTTTCTGTGGCTCTTTCGCATTTAAATCTTTTGTCGTCATTTTGTCTTCTCCACTTTGGATTTTAAAACAAAATAAAATTTTTGTCAATTTTTCTCATTTCAAATCATTTATATAGGCACAAATAATTTACATATTTTCCTTTACAAAATTTTTGTAGTAAAGCCAACCACCTGCATAACTCATCACATTATTAAAGCCATTTTGTTCCAGAATTCGACAAACAACGTAACTCGTATATCCCTTTACACAATAGACAACTATAGGCTTATCTTTCGGTAATTCATTCATACGATTACGGATTTGTCCCGATGGAATGTTAATTGCACCTTCTATATGTTCTTTCTCGTACATTTGATTAGGGCGAACATCTAAAATAACCTTATCTGCAAAATTACTATCAAAATAAGGCTGAAATAGACCCCTTTGAACATTTTCTATTGCCATTCCCATGATATTAATCGGATCTTTTGCCGAAGAATAAGGCGGCGCATAACATAATTCCGCATCTCTTAAATCCGAAATTTTCCCTTTCAATCTCATCACCGTGGCAAGTACGTCTATACGCTTGTCTACCCCTTCTTTTCCAATAGCTTGGGCTCCTAAAATATCTCCATTATCGTTATATAAAACCTTCAAGAACAAAGGCGAACTTCCTGGGTAGTAGCCCGCATGAGAACTTCCTGTAATAATCATTTTTTTGTAAGATATATGTTGCTGCTTCAATTGTTTCTCATTATTTCCTGTAAAAGCAGTAGTTAAATCAAAAACTTTTATAATGCCTGTCCCTTGCGTTCCCATATATGGATACAAATGATTTTTTATGTGATCTGCAATTAAACGCCCTTCTCTATTAGCTGGACCAGCTAAAGAACTTCCACTATTTGCCCCGCTTACAAAATCTTTTGTTACAATATTATCCCCACATGCATAAATATCTTCTATACTTGTTTGCATAAAATCATCTGTTATCATAAAACCTCTGTCCGTTGTTTTAACTCCTGCCATTTGCGCAATGGAGGTATTCGGACGTGTTCCAACTGCCCATATTACAAAATCGGCAGGCACTTCTTTGTCAGAGGAAAGAATAAGACCAGACGATGTTATTTCTTTTATCCCATCAGAAAGAAACAGCTCTATTCCGTTATCTTTCATTTCTTTATGAATTGGAAGAATCATATCCAGATCCAAAGGAGGTAAAACTTGTTCAGAGCGCTCTATTAATGCCGTCTTAATACCTAAATGACATAAATTCTCAGCAACTTCTACGCCGATAAAACCGCCCCCGATAACAGCACACGCTTTAGCTTGTGTACTTTTTATATAGCCTTTTATAGCATCAGCATCTGATAAATTTTTTACGACAAAACTTTTCAGCTTTTCTTTACCTAAAATATCTAAAACAACAGGTTGTGCTCCGGTGGCAACAACTAATTTATCATAAGCATATTTCTTTTGGTCAGATGTTAAAACAAATTTTTCTTGTGGATGAATTTCAACCACTTCACTGTTCAAATAAATATCAATATTGAATAACTTTTTAAATACTTCTGGTTTGGCAACTTGCATATCATCTTTATCTTCTATTACCTCTCCAATAAAATAAGGCAATCCACAACTTGCTATAGAAGTCTCGGAAGTCTTTTCTAAAATAGTAATCTCTATAGAATCATCTAATCTTCTTAAACGAGCTGCACAACTTGCTCCACTTGCTCCTCCACCGATAATAACAACTTTCATCGTAATCTATCCTTTCTCTAAATGATCTGTCGTTCTTGATTTATAGCATATATTGTGACATAAAACTTCCTATATACAAAGATTTTTATTTATTAAATAATTTCCATAGAACTAAAAAAATAAATTAAAATTATTCTAGGCTAAACAAAGTAAGCCTTTACTATTTCCTAATTAAAGAAGTATACAAAAAACTTACTATATTGCTATATAGTAAGTTAGAATATTTATCCTCAACAAGTAATAAATACGTTTCTTTTGTCTAACTACCAAATTAAATTAATACCTCTTTGGAAAATATTCTTTCCCTATTTGCCATAAATATTGGTCAATTTGTTTTAAATTAAAATCGTCAAGATGATAAGCTCCTCTAAAATCCAAAAGTATCTTTTTGAATTTTGAATAGTCCTTTAAATCCGAACTTTTAAAATTAGAAAATCCTGACTTATACTGAAAATACCTCAACATCATATCGACATAACTATCATAAATTGGAAAATCATAAGGTTTATGATGACTACAGTATTTTGTTGCAAATGAATAAAAATTTTTTATTTTGCCTGAAATACTCACCTTCTTTATGTCATCAACAAGAGATATATCATTATTTTCCAATCGACGATCAATTTTTAATTTAAGTATATGCTCTGCGATAGGAAAAACTGAAAAAATATTCGTACTATAAAAATCATTAAGAGTTGACACTTTTAATAAAATATCCTCTATCATTTCATTTTTAGGACAAAGTTGTAAGAATAGCTTGTTTAAAGCATTTTCTTGAAGCTTATAATTCTGAAAACCTTCCCAGCGAGATAAATAAAAAGAAATCTGTTTTTTTGAAGGCGATGGAATATTGACTTGATAAAAACTCATCCGATATGTCTACATTAAATTTATTCTTCTTATTCCTTTATAGGCTGTTCTCTTTTTTATTACAAGAAGTAATTTATATTTACAATTTGCTTCTTTAATTTTATATTTTATTTGTATATAAATAAAAGAAACAACATGCCAAATAGAGATAATGTAAATACAGGTAATTCAGGGGAATATTTTGTTCTGCAGAATTAGAGCGTAGAGGTTTTATTGTTGCAGTTCCAATGTCTAATGTTGAAAATTTTGATATATTAGCTATACATCGAAAAACGTATTGCCAATATGCTATTCAAGTTAAAGCAACATGTTATAAACAACGTAAATGGACATTAACCGCGAAAAATGAAACATTGGTTGGTGATAATATTATTTATGTTTTTGTTTCATTAAATAATCTTGAAAATCCTTCATATCATATTGTTCCTAGTACTATTGTCGCTAAAACTATTAAAGAAAATCATCAAAAATGGTTAAATACCCCTTCTAAAACAGGTGCAAAACACCATGATAATAATCTGCGTAATTTTAAAGATAAAGAAGGTATATATTTAAATAATTGGAATGTTTTTAGTTGAGTAGAAAATTTAATAAAAGACTATATTGAACAACAGAAACCTGCAACGTCTGTTAATCAAGAAAAAGTGTCTAGAAATTAAAAAAATTGGCTAAAGAAAGAAAACAGTGAATATAGAAGAATCCCTTGCTCTTTTTTGGAAACCCAAAATAGTGATGGTCCTGTTGTTTATTAAATTGGGGCGGTAAAATTAGGCTTGTAGCTAAGTTTTCAACATATTGTCGCCAATGCCATAAAGTTAAGTATATATATATTTAATCTTTTATTTGACTTTCGCTCTAGATGTTTTAATCTGGAGTAAGTTTTTTAGGGCAATGATGAAGTTCGAGATAAAATGTCCGAAGTGTGGAGGATTTTTATGTTTAAGCATTTAACCCATAAAATCAGATTATGGCTCAAAAATTCGCCAAATTGGAATAGCATTACTTTAAAAAGATATTTTTATTAGTGAAGTAATATCCCGTCCGACTATTCATCAACATGCTAAAGTACGTATAGTATATCAGAAACAAAAGAAAAACACTTTTTTTCAAATAAGTACTTATGATCGTTTTAATAGAAAAAAGCAAGTTATTCAATTGAATGTCATATGAAGTGTATAAACTATTAAGGAAAACATCGGTTTTAATTAAAATTTGATACGGTTTAAAAAGATGATAGTTATTAGGCATCTTCCTTATTTACTTTAATAAATTCTCCGATACGCGTAATTTTATTTTTTGAGTATATTTGATAATATTCTTGATAGTAGTTGGTTTGTTCATATTTGGCTAAAAAATCCTTTCCTATGTATTTATCAATAATTTCGTCTGGATAGGGCTTAGTTAGACAAAAAACTCTAGAATTAATTGAAGGATTTCTAAGAAGAATAGGAAAAGGATCTATTAAAATTCGAATTATAGCAACTAGTTTAATTGTTCTTTCCATATAATTACTGAAATGAATGATTGGGTCGCATTGTTGCTTGTCTGGTATAATAAGTAGATGGTTTAAAATACTATATAAATAAAAAAAGCCTTGCTTATGGACTATTTTGTTCATAGCGTTTTTTAGACTTTTTAAATCTTTAAAAAACTCTGGAATTTTCTCGTGAATCTCTTTACATACTCTTCCTTTTTCTTTTAGCTCATTTAACATGGATCCATCTGTTGGAAAATTTTTTTGATCCCACCACGCTAATATCTTTTCTTTTTTTTCATTGTCAGGAGAATCAACAAAATAAAATATTAGAATAGATAGCTCAATTGCTTGTCTCATAGAATAGAATGCACAATCAACATAACCTGCTTCAAAAAGATTTATAGAACTAATTAAAAGTTGTGCCCATTCATGCAAAAAATCATTATATCTGTAAGTGCTCTTTTGTTCAAACATAATTGCTTCTATAGAAACAATATCCTTCAAGTATAGCTCTTTGTTAGGGATGTTACGCGGTTGGATGTATGGTCTATTATGAGGTCCATATAACGTATATTGCATATATTTATCCTAAAAATTAATGATGATAAAATGATATCTTATTATTTCCTAATTACAATGTGTTTTTTTAGAATACATAATATTTCT
>CASECI010000028.1 GCA_949286465.1 uncultured Alphaproteobacteria bacterium
CATGTCGGCACAGCGCAAAAGCGCATCCGCCACATCCGGGCAGTCCTTCGCCGCCGCACTCACCCACAAGCCACGATTAAGAGCATTTAAAAGAGATTCAAAATCCATTTCACCAAAATTTTCACCCTGCAAAATAACAGATTTTCCCGAATACAGCCAAAAACACTTTGCAACATAACTGGACATACCGACAAACTATTTCTCTTTTTATGACTGATTTTCAAAGAATATTGTATTTTTGTAAATACTGATAATAATTTAGATAAAGCCATGGCTAAAATACAAGTTCAAAATACGGAAGTAACCATAATCACTTACGACGACAAGGACTACATTTCCCTGACCGACATGGTGCGTAATATTGACAACGGATCAGCTCTGATAGAGAAATGGCTGCGTAACAAGAATACGATCGAATTCCTTGGCATATGGGAAGAAATGTACAATCCCCATTTTAATTCCCCCGAATTCGAGGGAATTAAAAATGAAGCCGGGCTGAACAGGTTTATTCTTTCAGTAAAGCAATGGGTGGAAAAGACCAATTCTAAAGGACTTATAGCAAAAGCTGGCCGTTATGGAGGCACTTATGCCCATAAGGATATAGCATTCGAATTTGCATCATGGGTCTCGCCTCAGTTCAAACTTTACTTGCTTAAAGAGTTTCAACGCCTAAAAGAACATGAACAGGTCAAAATCGGTTGGAGTGCAAAACGAGAACTGTCCAAAATCAATTACCGCATTCATACCGATGCAATTAAACAGAACCTTATCCCCAATGAAATCACACCCAAACAAGCTAGTATCATTTATGCAGATGAAGCCGATATGCTGAATGTCGCCATGTTTGGTATGACAGCTAAAATGTGGAGAGAGCAGCATCCCGAACTCAAAGGGAATATCCGAGACTATGCCACCATAAATGAGTTGATTTGCCTTTCCAACATGGAGAATCTTAATGCTGTATTCATTGACCAAGGACTTCCTCAAGGAGAACGATTGATTAAACTCAATCAGATTGCTATTCAGCAAATGAAAGTTTTGGAAAAAAATGACAATAGCTTTTTGTTAAAATAAAAAATGAAATATATGGGATTGGATAGACTATTAAACATTTATCAAGCCTATACTATTACTAAAATTTCAGCATATAACAAACAAATGCTGATTGCACATTATGCTCAATGTGAAAAGATAGGTGAATTACAACAACAAATTAAAGTAGCCAATAGTGTTTCAAGAAATATATTAAAAAACCAACTTAAGGAAATAGAACTCAGAGAGGAACAAAAATTTTATAAAGGATTAGCCTTTAACATGAACGAAGTTTATGAAAAAATTTCATCAATTACCGACACTAATTTACAAACTTTTTATAGTAATTTGCTTTTAAGTAAAATTCTTGAGAATCTTAAAGAATGTCAAGATAATTTAGATGAAATCAATGATAAAGAGTATTGCAAAAAGTTACAAAACAAATGTAACGCATTTCTAAACAACATTACAAGACGCACTCAATACACTGATAGTCCGTTAAATAAGTTGTTAATATTTGAACAAGATTATAAAAACAAAGTTGCCGAAAGACGTATTTTATTACGAAACAAAAAAAGTGAATTAGCACAGTATAAAAAGCGTCTTGATACCATTCATAAAAAAGATATATTAAGCAAGAAACTAAAAAAAGGATTTACTTTAGGTTGCATAATCTTACTCTGTTTAACGTTTCTCCCAAGTATTATTGCACAAATAAGCAATATATCAACAAAACAAGTATCTCTAATCGATTTTTCTATTTTGTTGGCTATATTTTTAATCCCATTATTCTTACTACTACGGTATTATCAAAAAATAAATAGTTCAGAGACACCATTAAAGAATCAACAAGAGATAAATCAATTAACTCATAATATAACCAAAACTGAGAATGAGCTAAATTATATTGAGAACGACAATTCTCTTGAAACACATACATTTATCATCGCAAAGAAGATTGTTGAAACAGAATATCCAAACTTAGAAAAAGATCTATCTAGTATACTGAGATTTTTCCTAATAAAAGAAAATCAAAAGGATTTATACGACGATCTATTAAGGAGGAGCGCAGAGCTTATTGTCAATAACAGACAAGCATCAGTGGCGTTGCTACAACGAACATTTTCCATCGGATACAATAGAGCAAACAAAATAATGGAACAGCTTGCTAGCATTGGAATAGTTGAAGATATTGATGACAAACACAGAGAAGTACTTATTCATGATAAAAACGAATTGGATGAGATTTTCAAACAACTAGAGAGTCAATAACAAACGTATAAAAAAAGTAAAGGTCTTCATTGCTGAAGACCTTTCTTTGGTGATCCGCCTGGGGCTCGAACCCAGGACCCCAACATTAAAAGTGTTGTGCTCTACCAGCTGAGCTAGCGAATCTAACCTCGTGCATTCGTTTTTCTCGTTTGCGAGTGCAAAGGTATAACAGATTTCTGAACCTTGCAAATTTTCTGGCATAAAAAAATTGCTTTAAAACATAGTTTTTAGAAGCCACCACTCATTTTCAAGTATTTACAAAACAGAAAAATATTCATACATAGCACCCTCCATCAGCAAATTTCACTTCGAAATGGAGTATAATTAACACTGACACAGAAAAATCCTGCACAAAAACCACCATTTCACCCCAAA